>CAMWUW010000049.1 GCA_947177525.1 uncultured Bacteroidales bacterium
GCGCATTCGGGACTTTCACCCGTTAGAGCATGCCCATGCTGGGCGTACAACAAAAATTCCACTTCATCGAATCATTTAGATTCTGAAGTGGAATTTATATTCAAAACAGCCGGTAAGATAGATTTCACAAAATTTTTCTAATACGTATTAACTCCGAAGTCCGTCTCTCCGGCTGTAACTTATTTTTAACGCAACTATACATTATAAGCGGAAGCATTGAAATATCTTGAAACAGAAAGGCTCGAGCCGTCCTATAACATCAAAGGTCCGCGAAAACCTGAAAGACAGCCAGGAAAGCCCGTGCCTAATTTTGTGCACGTGAATTCCGTGCTATAAACAAACTACATCATTTCTTTGAGCTGCTCCTCCGTCAGTCCTGTCACTTCTGCAATCTTCTCGGCAGGCATACCCATCGCCACAAGATTTCTCACAATCTCCTGTTTAGTCTTAGCCACACCTTCCTCGCGTCCTTCTTCGCGTCCTTCCTCCCGTCCTTCCTCTCGTCCTTGCGCCAGCCCGGCCTCGAACTTCTTCTTTTCTGAGTATTTGATGTCCAGTTCTGTCATGATATCACGATTATAGATGTTCTTCTTCTCAGGAGGGAAGGCTGCTATCCTTGTTGCCTCTACAAGAGACTGCATCTCCGGGTCATCGGAAGCGCATGAAGGACTCTCCTCAGCCATACAGCTGTTGTTGAACCAAAAGAAGACCCTGTCGCGCTCGCTACGGCACTCCGCTTCGCCTTTTGTGAACCTCCCTAATTCCACAAATGTAATGAAAATTGTCGGCGGTGCAAACTCTTTAGTCCGTTTTTCGATGAAACGGTATTCAGAAATAAGATGGTCGGCATCCCACTGTGACTCATCCTCATGAGGAAAGCACGTCTTCAGGAAAGCTACCACATAGACCGGATGAAGGACATCATAGTACTTCCCCTCTAAAAGTTCCCCGTGGTAGTGCCCTGCCGCATAGTACACACAACGGTTGAAGAAGGCACTATCCACCTCCTGCTGGACTTCAACGGAAAAGATGTTCCCTTTGTCGTCAACGCACACCAGGTCAAGCACGGTCCTCTTGCTGTAGATTGTGTCGCGCTCCTGCTCTCGGTCACGGTACTCTACGATGTCATGCACATGCACGTCATCCGGCAGCACGAGATTCAGCAATGAGATAAGCAGCGGCTTGTTCTTGCGGTCCGCATACACCGCCTTGAAACCTGAATCATTAAGCAGGTTCACGAATGTCTGTTCTTTGCCCATAACAATAAATTTTTAAATTTTAAACTTCGTTTACAATCACTCTCGCCTCGGCATAGTGAACGAGTTCCCTCTGCCCTCGGCTTAATCGTTTATTTATGAGCAGCGAATCTATAGGGAATTTTTCCGGAGGATGCTCAAAAACAGAAAAACTATTTTTGGTTAGCCCATGATAAATGGATTTCACCACATTTTTCTTTTTTATATGTCCCATGGATAAGTATGTTACTTTTCGCAAGTCCATTTTCACGTGCTTTCGCAAGAGCACGCTTCCCGTCCTGTCCCAAAGCAGACTCGGTAGTGGTTTCAATAATAGTTCAGACTGCCTGCATTTTACGGATTCTCGCATTGTGAAATCGACTTTCATAATGATATCTCGCAAAACAATGTTAAATACACTTTACTTTTTGAAAAATATATTTAACTTTGCCGTAGGAATTCCTACAGTTGAATCATAAATTTTATTGTCATGAAAAAGAATTACCTCCTGCCTCATTATTTCAAAAAAATCGGTTTGACTATGTTTCTGCCTTTCCTTGCGTCCTGTATCTGGCTTCTGACCGGGCCATGTGAAGGAGACTGGTTGGCAATTAGGATTCCGGCCATCCTCACCATTGACCTTAACAACAAAAGAGAATGGTTTGGCATAGCCACGACAGACCCTGTAAATGAAATCTGCATGTTAGGACTCCTGTTTTCTTTGGTCTTCATCGCTTTGGCAAAGGAGAAGGACGAAGACGAGATGACTGCTGTAGTCAGAATGCAGTCTTTCGTGTGGAGTTTCTGGTGTACAGCTATCATAGAGATATTTGCAATCATCTTTACATATGATTTTGCCTTCCTTTATTTCGCATTTGCATCGTTATTCGTATGTTTCTTGCTGTTTATCTGCAAGTTCAACCACGAAATGCTAAAAATCAGGAGGATGTAGGATGCGAAACACAGTGAAAGTAGAAAGGGCCATATTGAATATCACCCAGCAGGACCTTGCGGAGGCCGTCGGCGTCTCCAGGCAGACCATAAACTTCATCGAGACAGGCCGCTATATGCCCTCAACAATCGTGGCCCTGAAGATTGCCAGATATTTCGGCAAGCACGCCGATGAAATCTTCATACTGGAAGCTGATGATTGAAAATTTTGCGAAACATGCACCACCCTGAATATCAACCAATTCCTGAAAATCGCTGTCCCGCGTTTTTGGGCAGCGATTTTCAGGATGTAGCTAAGAATCAATGATTTAAACATTACGGATATATCAGAATATTTGAACTATTGCCATATTTATGCTTCGACATATATAAGCCTGCGCTTTGGCAAAATCAAAGTAAAACTTTGCTTCCGCTCTCAGCTTTTTGCCATATTTGCGCTAACACAAAAAAAGAAATCGCATATCACACTTTGTGGCAGGGCTGCTGAATTCGAAAAACAACCGGCATTTTGTATTGAGCCTTATTTTAGACAAACAAACTACGATTTTAACAGGAAAACCACAATTTAACCAAGCAACCGCACAATTCCCCACCCCATAAAACACCAGCGCGACAAACAATTCCCTATTGTTCATCGCGCTGGCATTCAGTTATTTAACCAACAAAAAGACTATTAATATTCCTCCTCGTTGAAGAAAAAGTCATCCTTGGTTGGATAGTCCGGCCAGATGTCCTCTATGCTTTCGTAGATTTCGCCGTCGTCCTCCAGTTCCTCGAGGTTTTCAACCACCTCGAGAGGTGCGCCGGAACGGGTGGCATAGTCAATAAGCTCCTCCTTTGTCGCAGGCCACGGAGCATCCTCCAACCTGTATGCAAGTTCAAGTGTCCAATACATAGTTTATTCGTTTAATTTATTAATTATCAATTCATAAGCAGCATATTCCAATATTGGGGCGGCAAATATAGACAAAAAAAACCAATCATGCAGTTCTTTTTCGTATTTTTGCACCCACAATAACGGAGATATGCAACGCATGGCAGGCACAAGTATCGTACCATCCCGTAAATATCTCACCAAAACAATAAGCCATGGCCTATATAAAAGAAGAGAGATACGATGAAGAAACCACAGTCCAGATAGCGGCACACTACAAAGAAATCCTCAGGCTTCTCGGTGAAGATCCTGAACGCGAAGGACTTGTCAAGACACCGGAAAGAGTGGCCAAGGCCCTCCAGTTCCTTACGGGGGGCATGCAGCAGGACGGGGCATCCATACTCCGCAGTGCCATGTTCAAAGAAGAATACAAACAGATGGTGCTTGTAAAAGACATCGAATTGTACTCGACCTGTGAACATCATGTCATGCCATTCATAGGAAAGGCCCACGTTGCCTACATTCCCGACGGCACAATCACCGGACTCAGCAAAATTGCGCGTGTAGTCGAAACCTTTGCAAGAAGGCTTCAGGTCCAGGAGAGACTTACAACACAAATCAGAGACTGCATACAGGATACGCTGAAGCCTCTCGGCGTCGCAGTAGTCATCGAAGCATCGCATACCTGCATGACTCTCAGAGGGGTACAGAAGGCCAATGCATTGACAACCACATCCGCATTTTCCGGAATATTCCTCAAAGACGAACGCACACGCAACGAATTCCTCAACCTTATCAAATGACAGGCGCACCAGGCACTGAAACCGCGTAATGCACGGTCCAATCCAATGTTTCAAATCGGGAAACATAATGTCAAGAAACTGAAAATGCCACAAGAAAACGAGGCAAATTCTAAAAAGTCGCTATGCGACCGGGCCTAAGGTCAGAAACACCACTTAAAGGTCGTGAGCGAATAACAAAATAGCCCTATGGGCTTTTGGGAGCGAGCAGGAGTCGATGGTTTTCGGAGGGCAACCGCATCCAGTTTTTCAAAGAAAAACAATTGAGGGTGAGCAAAAATTTACTTTTTGTCCACCCTCTTTTCGCATAATTCAGTATCAATCAGTCGCTTGCACCCCAAGGATGCAGTCTATCATCAACTGACCTTATTTCAAATAAGCATCCTCAACGACCTTGGCGCTGCGCGCAATGAAATCGCTCAGTTCCTTGCCTTTCAGCATTCCGTTGGCCAGGAGCGCAAGGTCAGCCACCTGACGCAATATGTCATTCGCAGAGGCAAAAGACTCAAGCTCAGCCTTGTGCGAAGCGGCAGCATTCTCCTTAGCCTCAGTCACGGTACGTTTCACCTCCTCTGACGCATCTTCTGCAGCATCCGGAATTATCTCAGCAGGCCTGATCTCGGCTGCCTTAGCAGCAAGAATCTTCTCCACGAGAGGGTTCTGCATATTCACGGTAATGTTGTATGACGCCGGCATCTCACCATAGAAATTCATTCCTCCGCCCATAGCCGACATCTCGCGGTAACGGCGCATGAACTCGCTCTGGGTGATGAGTATCGGCGCAGCGCCCTCGCCCAGATTGTCAGCCTGCACATAATACTGGTTCTCCTTCGGCAGCACAGCCTGGAAAATCACGGAAATATCTGTCTGCTCAGCCTCTGAAAGCTCCGGACGGCTCTTGTCCTCCTTTGGAATCAGATTGTCAACACTATCGGAATCCACACGTGCAAAACGCGCATTCTCAATCTTGGTCTCAAGCAGATTCACGAAATGGCTGTCAAGCTGGCAATCCAGCAGGAGCACATCATATCCCTTTGCCTTAGCGCTTTCGATATAAGAATACTGCCCCTCAACATCTGTCGCATAAAGGAACACCGTCTTCTTGTCCTTGTCAGTCTGCTCTGCCTCAATGGCCTTCCTGTAGTCCTCCACACTATAATACTTGCCCTCAGTATTCTTCAACAGGACAAATTTCATCGCCCTGTCACAGAACTTCTCGTCAGACAGCATTCCATACTCAATGAAAAGCTTCAGATTGTCCCACTTGCCCTCAAGAGCCTCACGCTCATTCTTGAATATCTCCTCAAGTCTGTCAGCCACCTTCTTGGTTATGTAGCCGGATATCTTCTTCACATTAGAATCGCTCTGCAGATAGCTCCTCGACACATTCAGAGGAATATCCGGAGAGTCAATCACACCGTGCAGAAGCGTAAGGAAATCCGGAACGATATTGTCAACTGAATCCGTCACGAACATCTGGTTGCAATAAAGCTGTATCTTGTTGCGTGACACCTCGACATTGTTCTTGATTTTAGGGAAATACAGGATTCCCGTAAGATTGAACGGATAATCCACATTCAGATGGATATGGAACAGCGGCTCATCCTGCATAGGATACAGCTCACGGTAGAAAGCAAGGTAATCCTCATCCTTCAGGTCAGCAGGTTTCTTTGCCCAAAGCGGCTCAACCTTATTGATGACCCTGTCTTTGTCTGTATCCACATATTTACCGTCTTTCCATTCCTGCTCCTTTCCAAAGATTACAGGAACCGGCATAAACTTGCAATATTTGCCGAGAAGCCCCTCTATACGGCTCTTCTGCGCAAACTCCTTCTCCTCGTCATCAATGAACAGTGTAATCACAGTTCCCCTGTCGGACTTGTCGCAAGCCTCCATCTCATATTCAGGAGAGCCATCGCAAGACCACTTCACGCCTTTGGCGCCATCCTTCCATGAAAGAGTCTCGATGGTAACCTTCTCCGCCACCATAAAGGCAGAATAAAATCCCAGTCCGAAATGCCCGATTATGCTGCTCAGCTGGTCCTTATACTTCTCCAGGAACTCGCCGGCACTCGAGAAGGCAATCTGGTTGATATATTTGTCTACCTCCTCTTCCGTCATTCCGATACCGTTGTCTACAATCTTCAGAGTCTTTGCATCCTCATCCAGCTCAATGCGCACGGCCAATTCTCCAAGCTCCCCGGCGAACTCTCCCGAAGCCGCAAGGGCTTTCATCTTCTGAGTCGCGTCAACCGCGTTCGCTACAAGTTCACGAAGGAAAATCTCATGATCAGAATACAAAAACTTCTTGATGACCGGAAAAATATTCTCGGTCGTAACACCTATTTTACCTGTTGTTGCCATATTTATATGTTATTTCAATTATTACATGTCATCCAAGCAGCCGCTCCTGCACAAAGCTCCATGCCAAAAGGCATGCGGCCGCGGACAGTCACAAATGTCCACGGCCGCAATCCGGTCAAAATATGTTCCAAGCTCCAAAGCATGACGTTTTGTCAGTAAAAAGCCGGAAACGACTGACAGAAAATCATCTTGAGATCTCAAATTTTGTCAAATAGCCAGGCTTGAAAATAATTGAACATTCGTCCAGCATCTTTTCATCACCCGCACGGTAAGTACGGTATCGGAAAACTCCATCGAATATCCATCCTCCGCTGCTGCTTCTCCTGACGCGCAGGGACGGCTCCGTGGCAGATACAGACCGGAAGCCCGCAGTGCGTTCCGACCCTGAGGCCACAAGCAAAAGCTGATTTCCGTTTTCATTCCCCTCCTCCAGGCCAAGAACAACCGCCAAAGTATTGCGTTCCTCAATCTCATCTTTTATAATGCAGAGTTCAAGACTGCCGCCAAGGCTGCGTACAGCAAATCTCTCCGTATAGCTAAAATAAGAGTCAAAAGACATTCCCTGGGACTGCACGTCGACACGGACCTGCAAATCACTGATTTCCCAGGCCATTTCTCCAGACGAAAGCGAAAAGCCATGAGTATTCACAATACATTGTATATAGCCGTTTCTTCCGTCCGAAATGGAATACACATTGTCACCGACAATAGAGACCTTGTCATAGAACATTTCATTCTTTTCCTTCTCCTCATCCGGCAGAAGCATATACTCATCAAATGCATACACCAGTTCAATGAGGCAAAGAGGCGCACAAACATTCTCGGCAAAAAGCCGGCACCCGTATCTTTCCAACTCCGAATGAGATACCGGCCGCATTTCATAATCAGAAATTTTGCATGAGCAAATGCAGAGTACGGCCGCAATATACACAAATATAATTTTCTTCATCTTTCAATAATTATCAGAATCTGTATCCTAACCCCGTTTTGCCTCCCATCCAGGAAGAACCTATTGCGGACTCAGCAAAGAAAAAAGTCCTGCGTCCCAGGGCTATGCCCACCGGAGCAATCTGAAAAGCAGGATAGACATGGAATTCGTCAATGAATCCTCCCGCCGCAATCCCAAGGCCAACAGAAGAATACATACGCACGAAACGCGTATTTATCCAATTGAAACGTGCTTCAGGAAGAAATGTAAACACCAGACCGCCATAACGTTCCGAAACACAGTTGTCCACCGGGTCATACATGCTCCCCCACAGGCCATTGAAGCCTGCAGAAAACGACAATGTGAACCATCTTTTGAAATGTATGGAAAATTCTCCTGAAATTATGCCGGTCATATATGACGGACCGCGCCTCTGTGCATAAATATCATCAAGGGCAATGAAGTTGCCATAATACCAATCGCACTCTACTCTGTCACGATATGAAAGCCCGTCTACGACAGGATAGCCTGCCCATCCTACACGGAACTCATACTTGTAGGGAAACTTTTCCCTGAACCTGTCTTCCCTTGTCTGCGCATCCGCTGTCATGCACGGCGAAAATACGCAGACAAGATACAGGCAAATCAAAAATATTCTTTTCATGCAACCATTTGTCTAATGCCCCATAAAGATGCAAAACCATCAAATAAAGTTGCACGGCAAGCCAAAAGTCATTTATACATGAATCTCTTGATACTCATCTTAGGCGTCTTCTCAAAAGGCTGCGGCATAATCTCAACCTTGGCAATCTTGCTGTAGGACGGCATTGACTTATTGACCTCATCAACCAGCCCGTCCGCATAAAGCTCCAGATTTATTCCGTCTGCATTCGCCCTGTCAGCATCAAAATATATCAGCGCCACAAGCCTTGAGCCACGGTCAAGCACGACAGATTCGATTACATACGGACACGAATTCACAACAGCCTCGATTTCCTCCGGATAAATATTCTGTCCGTTGGCGGAAAGTATCATATTCTTGCTGCGTCCGCGTATGAAGATATTTCCGTCTGCATCAATCACACCGAGATCACCAGTGTTCATCCATCCGTCTTCAGTAAATGCAGCCTTAGTTGCCTCTTCATTCTTATAATATCCGCTCATGATATTCGTGCCGCGTGCCTGGATTTCCCCGGCCACATTAAGCGGATCTTCGGAATCAATGCGGACTTCGGCACTGTCGACAGCCTTTCCGCATGAACGCGGCACAAAACTCTGCCAAGGAGCGTATGCCAGCAACGGAGCCGCCTCAGTCATACCATAACCCACTGTAAAAGGCAGCTTGAATTTCTTAAACCACTTTTCGACATCCGGATTAAGAGCAGCCCCGCCCATAATGATACTTCTGATATTGCCTCCGAAAGCATTTATCAGAGTCTTCCTGATCTTTCTGAAAATTATGCAATTGATTCCCGGTATTGAGGTCAGGATTTTCACGGCAGGCTTGTTCAGCACAGGCTGCACCTTGCTTTTGAATATCTTCTCCATCACCAAAGGAACTGTTATGATAAGATAAGGACGCACTTCCGCCATGGCACCAAGCAAAAGGGCCGGGGTCGGAGTCTTTCCAAGATAATAAACGGAAGAACCTCCGCAAAGCGGATATATGAGTTCAAACATCATTCCGTACATGTGCGCCATAGGAAGCATGGACACTATCTTGTCCTCCGGATATGAAGGAAGCCAGTTCTGGCCGAACTCAACATTTGCACTGAGGCATTCATACCTCAGCATCACTCCCTTCGGAGCACTTGTAGTCCCGGACGTATAGTTTATTATTGCAAGCTCTTTGTCATTGCCGTCAGGATAGGAAACATTATCTTTCGCAAAGCCGTCCGGATATCTTTCCGCAAACAATCTGTCAAGCTCAGAGTAGGCACGGCTTATATTGTCGTCAGCTGCATACAGAAGCGAGAAATCCCCTACTGCCACCACAGCCTTGACACCTGGCATCCTGGTGATGTCAAGCTTCTTCCACATCTCCGCATCGGTAAAAAGCACAATGCTTTCCGAATGGTCAACAAGGGCATTTATGCTGTCCGGATGAAAATCCGCAAGAATAGGCACGGCAACGGCCTCGAACGTGTTGACTGCAAAAAATGAAATTCCCCATCTTGCGGAATTCTTGGCACAGAGTGCCACCTTTTTGCCTTTTTCAAGCCCGGCAGTACCGAAAAGGATGTGGAGCCTTGCAATCTGCTCCGCCATTTCCGAAAATGTAAACCGGTCTCCTCTGTAATCGCAAAGTGCAGGTCTGTCCCAGTTGGCCTTTACAGCCTCCTCAAGTCTCTTCAGATAATGTTTCATAGTAGTTGAGTTCTGTTATAGTTTTCACCATACAAATTTATCAAAATAAATGATTAAAACACATTAATGACTATATTTGTGGCAAAACATCTGTTATTGTGGCAGTTGCCAAGCCATAACAATGCCAAGACAGCAATATTCAGATAAAACAGGACACAAAATCTTGACAGCATGAAAAAAAAACTTATAGTTGCACTTGTGTACGATTTTGACGGCACACTGTCACCCGGGAACATGCAGGAGTTCGGATTCATACAGGCAATCGGCAAAAAGCCGATGGAATTCTGGCAGGAAAGCGATGACATTGCGGCAGGACAGGACGCCAGCAACATCCTCAGCTACATGAAACTGATGTTTGACGAGGCCAGAAAGGCAGGCATTAAGCTGCGCAAGGCTGATTTCAAGAGATTCGGCAAGAAAGTGGAGCTGTTCGACGGCGTCTCAGAGTGGTTCAGCCTAATCAACAGCTACGGCAAAGAGCGCGGCGTCAAAGTCGAGCACTACATAAATTCATCCGGTCTCGCAGAAATGATAGAGGGCACACCTATCGCCAAGGAATTCAAGAGAATATTCGCATGTTCATTCCTTTACAACAAGAACGGAGAAGCGGAATGGCCGGGAGTGGCGGTCGATTACACGGCAAAGACACAGTTCCTCTTCAAAATCAACAAGGGAATACTCAGCATCAGGGACAACAAGCTCGTGAACGAAAGCCAGCTTGAAGAAAACAAGAGAATCCCCTTCCCGCACATGATATACATGGGAGACGGAGAAACCGATGTCCCGTGCATGAAAATAGTGAAGATGTTCGGAGGGCACTCAATTGCAGTCTATAACCCCAAGATACCGCACAAGAAAGAGACCGCCCGCACATTGCTGCGGCAGCAAAGGGTCAACTTCATAACTCCTGCATCATATACAAAAGAGAGCAGAACGTACAAAGTCGTCTGCTCTATCATTGATAAAATCCGGATTGACCATGACCTGGCCCAATTGGCCGCATTCAAATAATGGCCTTCCATTGCCTGCGTCCCTCACGCAGGACACACTGGCACGGAATCAAAGCACTTTCACGGAAAGTTTAGCGTAAGCCCTCTCAACCTTCGCAAGAGCCTCTTCAACAGTGTCGGCTGTCGCGAGAAGCACACCGAGCCTCCTGTGGTCTATAATCTCAGGCTTGCCGAAAATGCGTATCTGCACCCCAGGTTCCTCAAGGACCTTTTCAAGGTCGCAGAACTCATATTCGCGCGAATTTCCTTCCACCACGATTGCCTTTGAGGCAGACGCTCCGTAGAACTTGATTTCCGGAACAGGAAGCCCGAGAATGGCACGCGCATGCAATGCAAACTCCGAAAGGTCCTGGGATATCATTGTCACCATTCCTGTATCATGCGGACGCGGAGACACCTCGCTGAATATGACTTCATCCCCTTTTATGAACAGTTCCACACCAAAGATGCCGTATCCTCCGAGTGCATCGGTTACTGCCTTCGCTATCTCCTCCGCCTTGCCCAATGCCACAGGTGACATGGCCTGAGGCTGCCACGACTCGCGGTAATCTCCGTCAACCTGGTGGTGACCTATAGGCTTCACAAATGTGGTTCCGGCACAATGGCGCACAGTAAGCAGGGTAATCTCATAGTCAAAGTCAACAAATCCCTCGACAATGACCTTTCCGCTGCCGGCGCGGCCTCCTTCCTGAGATATCTGCCATGCCTTGTCCACGTCTTCCGGCGTGCGCACAGTACTCTGGCCGTGGCCGGATGAGCTCATTACAGGCTTCACCACACAAGGAATGCCGATTTGGGCCACAGCCTCATCAAACTCTTCACGTGTGGACGCGAAACGATAGGCAGAAGTAGGCAGGCCGAGAGTTTCAGCAGCAAGACGGCGTATTCCCTCGCGGTTCATGGTAAGGCGGGTGGCCTTTGCCGTCGGAACGACATTGTATCCCTGCTCCTCAAGTTCCACGAGTTTGTCAGTTGCGATAGCCTCAATCTCAGGGATGATGAAGTCAGGCTTTTCCTGTTCAATCACCTGCTTCAGGGCATCTCCGTCAAGCATTGGAAGCACATGACTGGAGTGTGCGATGTGCATGGCAGGTGCATTGGCATACTTGTCAAGTGCAACGACCTGCACTCCATAGCGCTGAAGTTCGATGGCGACTTCCTTTCCGAGCTCTCCGGAGCCGCAGAGAACGGCTTTCTTGCCCGACTTTGTGAATGTTGTTCCGATTTTTGTCATTCTGTAAATGTTTTATGCTGGATTACTGTTGTCCTGTCCACGCCAAAGGGCGCACGGCAGCATCATTTGCCGTATCTTTTCAATATGGTGTCCGCATAAGCGTCAATGCGCCTGTCCCTGAAGAAAGGCCAGCCGCGCCTTACGTATTCAGTCCTGTCAAGGTCTATGTCAATGACCTTCACGCCTTCCTCATCCTTTCCGAACTCTGCAAGCAGCTCTCCCTGCGGTCCCGTAGCAAAAGAGCGCCCCCAGAACTGGAGACCTATTGTGTTTCCTGTAGGGTCATCCTCATGTCCGGTACGGTTGACCGTTATGACAGGAAGGCCGTTGGCCACCGAATGTCCCCTCTGCACAAGCTGCCAGGCATCGCTCTGCACCTTCTGCTCCTCTTCCGGGTCAGTTCCGACCCCACCGATTGCAGTAGGATAAATGAGCATCTGCGCCCCGTTGAGAGCCATGCACCTTGCAGCCTCCGGATACCACTGGTCCCAGCACACAAGCACTCCGAGTGTTCCGACAGAAGTCTCGATCGGCCTGAATCCAAGGTCTCCCGGAGTAAAATAGAATTTCTCGTAATAGCAAGGGTCATCAGGGATATGCATCTTCCTGTAGATTCCGGCAATGGAACCGTCCTTTTCCATCACGACAGCAGTATTATGATAAATACCTGCAGTCCTGCGCTCAAACAGCGACAGCACGATGACGATTCCGAGTTCTTTTGCCAGAGCGCCGTATGTCTCGGTGGAAGGCCCTGGTATAGGCTCAGCAAGGTCACACAATGCAGCCTCCTCATGCTGGCAGAAATACACAGAATTGTGAAGTTCCTGCAGAACCACCAGTTTTGCGCCCATCTGAGCGCACTTCCTTATGTTGGATTTGAGTTTTTCAATATTGGCAGCAATGTCTGTCCCGCAGGACTGCTGCACCATGCCTACTTTCAGTATATTCATGTCTTTTTCTTTATCCTGTCCTTTAAAATGTCATCTGATGTACCCCTCAGGGAACTGCATCGTCACACAATGCAGCGAACCATGGCCGGAAAGAAGCGCACGGCAGTCTATCACTACAACCTCCCGGTCCGGGAACACTTCCTGAAGACGCATGCGGGCGACCTCGTCAAGCGGAGAGCCTGTCCCCGGAAGCAGGACGCCTCCGTTGACAATCAGGAAATTGGCATACGATGCCGGCAGTCTGTAATCATCCAGGTACAGCGGCTCCGACAAAGGAAGCGGCACCAGCCTGTAGGGCTTGCCGTCAAGTGTCCTGAATCCGCGCAGCTGCTTTTCCATTGCAGCAAGAGCATCATAATGTGCATCCTCGGGATCCGTACACTGCATATATGCGATTGTGTCAGGTGAGCAGAAGCGCGCCAGAATATCAACATGGCTGTCCGTATCATCACCTATTATAGTACCATGGTCAAGCCACAATATGCGTTCCAGCCCGAAAGCCCCGATGAGTTCCTCCTCGATCTCTTCCTTGGAAAGATATTCATTGCGGTTCACCGAACAAAGGCACTCCGTCGTGGTAAGCATCGTTCCGCAGCCGTCACTGTCAATACTGCCGCCCTCAAGAACGTATGGACGCATATCCACACCTATGATATCGTCATTAAAAGCACCTTGTCCAAAAATATTCTTTGTTATCTGGTTGTCAAGGTCCGAAGCGAATTTGAGTCCCCAGCCGTTGAATACAAAGTCATAGAGATATTTCTGCCCGTCATCTCCGGTTACAGAGATTCCTCCATGATCCCTCGCCCAAGTGTCATTCAGCGGCGCCTTATAAAAGCGGATCTTGTCCCACTGCATATCATAACCCTTGGCTGAAGCAATGCGGACCATGTCAGAGCGGCACTCCTCAATGTCACGGGTCACAATCATAAGGGGTTCGAAACGCAATATATTGTATGCTATGTCAACATAGCAGTCAAGGACCTTGTCCAATTCATACCACTCGGTGTCACAGTGAGGCCATGTAAGCTGCACTCCGCTCTGAGGCTCCCACTCTGCAGGCAATCTTCCCATAAGCTAATCTACCATTTAATAAATCCGGCTGCAAAGATATAAAGAATATGCATAGAAGCTGCGGCCTGATTGCAAAAAAAGAGGGCGGCCAAATGTTTTGGCCGCCCCGTCATTCATATAAGCTGATGATTACTCGAAAGAGATAACAGCTGCTCTGCTGAGAGCTGCATCACCGTCAGCCACAACCTCAGTCTTAACAGAGAAGTTGCCTGCATCGATGCCATATTTCTCTACAAGCAGGTTCTTGATGAACTCTACACGCTTCTCGCAAAGGTACTGGTTACGTCTTGCAGAACCGGTCTTGCTGTCAGCACGTCCTGTAAGAACAGTCACCTTTTTGCCGTTCACGTAAGGAAGAACGTTTGTGAGGTAGAAATCAAGGTGCTCAAGCTCTTTCTTTGAAAGCTGTGTCTTGCCGATCTCGAAGAAGAAAGCAGCCGGACCAACATTCTCAAGACCTGGCTTGACATTGGCAAGCTTGTTCTTAAGGTCAGCATTCTCGCCCTTGAGAGCGTTAACCTCATCAGTAAGGTTCTTCTTGTCAGCTGCGAGAGCTGCATTTGCTGCTGCAAGTGCTGCTGCGCTTGCCTCTGCTGCACCGATACGGTCCTCATCAGCAGGATTATGCCAGTTGGAAGCACGTACCCAGTTGGTCTTGCCAAGGTTTACTGAAAGTCCGAGGGAAGTAGTGATGTAACCAGCGACACCGCTGTAGCAATGGTGCCTTCCGCTGAGCAGGACGCCACGTACATCAAGAGTAAGGTCGAGCCTTTTGCAGAGACGGAGGTTGTTCAAGAGACCGAAACCTGCTGCAAACTCCTGATCCCTGTAGTCAACACCTTTCTTTCCGTAAGTCAAATGATAACCTGAGTGGAAGTAAGGGATGAAGTTCCAGAAACGTGTCTCCTTGTAGCCGCTGAAAGCGTGTGAGATGTTCCAAAGAACGTCAGCGTGAACGTATGCAAAGCCAAACTGCTGTTTGTACATGTTCTTTGACGCGTCAAGCACATTGCCGAGAGCAGAGGCCGAATTTGACCACTCGGCACCTGTAAGGCCATTATATCCGATTCTCGCACCGACAGAAGGAGTAAACCATTTTCCTACATTCACGTCAAGGGCACCGCCTACACCTGGCTTATACTCACCGTCTCCATAAATGTTGACACCACCGGCAACACCTACAAACCAATTGTCACCGAATCTGTTGGTAAGATAAGGACCACGGACAATCTTTCCGTTCTCGTCCCTGTTTCCGTTTTCCTGGGCTGAAACTGCCGGAGCAGCCGCCATTGAAACCACTGAAAGAGCCAACGCTCCCAAAAAGAATTTCACTGTTTTCATAATACTATAATAAATACATTGATTCCGAACTAAACTGCAAAGGTAATACAATATTATTAATGCACAAAAAAATCTTCACCACAATATGTCATGGACAATGATTCATCCATTATCCATGACATAATTCATTTTTATATTTCAGATACAGAACACATTACTTAGAAAGAAATGGTCACTGCCCTGCTGAGTTCCGGATCGTCCGCTGCCTTTACGACATTTGACTTGACCACGAGACGGTCCCTGGAAATTCCGTACTTGCCGGTAAGAAGGTCGTACACATACTGTCCCCTCGCCTCGCTAAGCTGCTGATTGCGGCTCTTTGAGCCAGTGTTGCTGTCAGCAGTGCCCTGCAGTGTAATGTACACTTTGCACTGGTCGTCAGCCTTGGCAAGAATATTCTTGGCGATGAAATCCAGATGCTCAAGTTCTTTCTCAGGAAGGACAGCCTGTCCGATGTTGAAATATACAGCTGCAGGAGTCATGCCCTTGTAGAAGTCAGCAGGATCATACTTAGGCTGGTTCTTGAGCTTGCTCACCTCCTTTGAAAGCTTTCTGTTGTCAGAAGCAAGGCTCTTGTTCTGCTCCTGAAGATTAGCATTGGCAACCTCCAATGCAGCAGCGGCAGATTCAAGTACTGAGATGCGGTCTGCATCAGCAGCGGCAACAGCACCCACTACCGTTGATGTCCTGATGAAGTTCGGCCATCCGAGATCCACTGCAAAGCCCATTGTAACAGTAGGAAGTACAGCTACTCCAGAGCCTCCGCTAACTCGTCCGCTGACAACCGTGGCACGCATATCCAGCACCAGGTCAAGCCTGTCCGTAAGTCTCAGATTATTGATGAGACCACCTCCGGCTGCAAACTCATTGTCAGCAAAGTCAACTCCATCAAGCCCGTAGGAGCGGAAGAAACCGGCATGCAGATAAGGGACGAAATTCCAGAAGCGTGTCTCCTTATATCCGCTGAACGCGTTTGAGATGTTCCACAGGAAATCACCATGCACGTACATATATCCGAATTTCTGCTGGTATTTTCCTTTTTCAGAGTCCAATGTCGGACCAAGTACCGTCGGATGATCCAGCCAGGCCTTCGAGCTGATGCCCTGGTATCCCATTCGCATACCTATTGAAGGAGTAAACCACTTACCTATATTGGCATCAATGCTCGGGCCTACTGCAACTTCATATCCGTCATTCCAGAATACATTCACACCGCCCCCGACTCCGATGAACCAGTTGTCGCCGAATCTGTTGGTCTCATACGGACCGCGTACAATCTTTCCGTTTTCATCCCTGTTGCCGTTTTCCTGGGCATTAAGTGTTGTGGAAGCTGTCAGAGAGACAGCAATAAGAGCCGCAGCTCCGAAAAATAAGTTAAGACGTTTCATAATCACTAATAATTAAAATTGTGTCATGAAACGTCTTATACAAATATTGTGTAAAACTATACTTTTTCTGTAAAAATTTTTCATTTTTTGTAAAAATTCCATTTTCAGTCCCTCTGAAGCAGTCTTTATATCCCGCAAACAGGGCCGGTCCCCTACTTTCGGACCGGCCCTGAAGCCTTGACATGGACAAGCCATGCATGTCACCGTAGATACCCGTACACGTCACCCCAATATCTGGGCCGCATGGTTCTTGGTGTCGACTTTCTCGATTATGTTCTCGAGAATCCCGTTCTCGTCGAAAACGAATGTCCTCCGCAATATTCCCTCACAGGTGCGCCCGCACATTTTCTTTTCGCCCCACGCACCGAAGCTGCGTATCATCTCCGCCGACTTGTCTGACAGCAACGTGAACGGCAGTGAATTCTTCTCGATGAATTTCTTGTGTGACGCCGAACTGTCACGGCTTACACCTATAATATTATAGCCTTTTGCCGCCAAAGCCTCATGATTGTCCCTCAGGTTACATGCTTCCGCTGTACATCCTGGGGTATTGTCCTTAGGATAAAAATAGATTATGGTCTTCTTTCCCAAAAGGTCTTTTGAATTTACGATATTTCCGTCCTGGTCCACGACCTCAAACTCCGGCATTCTGTCTCCGATTTTTAACATAATCATTCTATAATTTTATTTTTCAACTTAAGCCCGGACCACAAAATCCGCGCATCTCCGGAAAACTGCAAAAATTATGCGAGGCGTGAAAGAAGCATTGCTCCAGCCACCAAATTCAGTACTGACTTTCCGCCGCTATCCCGGCATATTTCTCATATACCTCATTGTACCGCTCATCATCTTCTTTAAAATAACCGAATATACTCACAAGTCTTTTGGCGATGCTCACCTTAAGATCTTCATCGGAAGTCATTCTGAAGGCTTTCTCCAAAGGCTCAATGGCAGCTTCAAGTGAAGTTCGGAATTCTTTCAGCAGAATCTCGTAGTCAGCATTTTCCTCTTCCGCAATAATTTTCCCATAAAGCTCCGATGCCCTGTCATAATGCAAAGTTCCAATGCCGATTAAACCATATTCAAATGCAGGATCAACTTCATTGGATTTTTCATAGGCGGCAATCGCTTCCTCATAATTTCCAAGTGCAGAATGCACATTCCCTTCCATATAATAATATAGAGAAGCGTACCCCGGATCGTTACCCTGTGCCAGTCTAAGCAATGCAATCAATTCTTCAGACACATCACCATTGGTTACATAGAAATTAATCAATCCCAATAGAATCTGCTGGTTCTGAGGAAAATCCGCCCATCCCGTCTCAAGGGCAGCCAAAGCATTTTCCTTGTCATTCTCATTAAGGAAGCACTCAGCCAGACGGAAATAAACATCCCCATCTTCATAATAACCACCACTAATGCATCTCTCGAACAAAATAGCAGCTCTTCTATAATCTCCGGCCAACCTGGCTGAACATCCGGCACTGTACAGAGCAAAATAATTCCCATCAGACTCAAAAACAGCCTCAAACACCTTGCTCGCCTGAGAATATTTTCCATCAAAATACAGCTGACAAGCTTTGTTCAACTGTTTTATCGGCTTACCTGCATTCATATTCACGCCAAGCAGACAACAGAAAATCAAAATAAATAATCTTTTCATTGCTTAAGTTTTATATATAATCCCGATTCATTTATACGGAGCCACATGGCCTCCTGTGAAATACGCCCAAAATCTGGAATCAAAAGTAAAGTTGCACTTCTATTATGCCGAATCATGGCAAATATAGAAAACATTTCATTCGCTTTAACGGACAGCACTCATAATGTGAGATATTACACCGTATGATAATCAGTTATGGTTGTCTTAAGTATTATATTTGGCACAAGTCATATAAACAGAAAACCTCCCAAAGGCGATATGCTTTTGAGAGGTCTGTGTATCATTCCTATTTTTCCAGGAGTTCTGTAACTTCCTCTTTGAGTTTCGGAAGATGATTTATCACGATACTCCAAAGAATATCAACCGAAAGGCTGTCATAGCCATGTATGATATAGTTCCTTGCATCTACAATTTTACGTGAATTGGTAATGGATACGGTCTCATCAGACTTCAGAATCCTGTTCATGGCTTCTCCAATTACTTCAATATTTCTTTCAACAGCCCTACGCAGACAGAGATTGTTGCAGAATGTATTGAAAAACTTTCCGCCGTCATTGAAAAAAAGATTCTATCTCATCAATGGCTATCAGAATGTCATGCAGATGCTTTTTCGTAAGGTTATCCATAAATCAGTTGTCTTGTGGATTCGACATTGCTCTTGAAGTAGGGGTTCTTTATGCTCTGTTCCTCAATGAGGTCAACATTGCGACCAAACAAATCCTGCAATGAATACTTGAAATCAAAATAATTGTCAAAATAGTCATCGACTTCTTCCTTTTTGAAATCAACAATCATGTCAACATCACTTTCACTGTTAAACTTGTCAGTCAGGACAGACCCGAACACAAACAATCGGTTAACCTTATATTTTTTGCATAAGGCAACTATCCTGTTCATATTAAGTTCTATCATCTTCATGGCATACAAATTTAAGAAACTTTTCTCTAATTCTGCAAATCCCATTCCTTTTCCAATTCGATTTCAGCGGTAATGTACTCGTCCGCAATCTGTTTCGCTGTCATAACAAATCAATTTAAAGTTGCAGATATGTCTTTCCCCATTGAAAACGCCTGAGAAGCCACTAAAAATCCGCCTGAATTTCTTTGCAGATTCATCACAAGAGCAATTGTCTGACATCCAAAGGAATATAAACAGAACTGCCGTATAATCATCCTTATCTGATCCACAACCTCTGTTCTTCTATGATAGCTCCCTGCTCAACAGAAGGTAAGCGAAGACGGCCATAGTCAAGCATCAT
>CAMWUW010000050.1 GCA_947177525.1 uncultured Bacteroidales bacterium
GTTCCGCATTATGTTTTTGAGAAAGGACGGTGGAATCTTGACCTCGGTGTCCTTTTTTCAAAGACGGTGCGTTCCAATGCTGCCGACAGCCTGTTTTCAACGCGCGGGCAGCTTGTGTATCCTGACGTGACTGTGCGTTTTGCGGCTGTTCCTGACGCAATGTCGGTTTATCTGAAGGCCGGCGGAGGCAACCGCATGAATACATATACTTCGCTTACGGAAAAAAACAGGCATGTGGACATGGCCTTCGGCCGCGGAAAGCCGCTGATGGACTATACTGTCGAGCGTGTGCGTGCGGAAATAGGATTTGAGGGACGCATCGGAGGCAAGTTCAGCTATGATTTGGGGGCAGGGTATTCCAACTGCAAGAATGCTGCGTTTGATGCCGTCGTATTGTATGAAGGTGCCGGCGGTGAGGCCCCGGCCTATCTCCCGGGCATTGCCTATGCGCCTTGTTCAAAATTGTTCGCCCGGGCTGATTTCTGTCTGAAGACAGAGAGCATAAGGGCTGACGGAGTCCTGGTGTATGATTATGTCTATGGACTTGGTGACGCTGCAGGGCTGTTTGCTCCGCCTGCCTTTTCCGGAGACGTTGCATTCGAATATAATTGGAACAGGCGCATCTTTGCGGGAATAGACTGTGCCTTTGCCCTTGCACGTGCCGGGAGCATCGTGTATAATGCCGGCCGTGCTGATGCCGTTATTCCTGGATATGCTGATTTGGGACTCTCTTTTGAAGTTGCCGTGAGCCGCAGTTTTTCGTTGTGGCTCCGTGGGGGAAACCTTCTGAATATGACCGTGCAGCGCAACCCTCTGTATGCTGAGCGGGGAATAAGTTTTACTGCAGGAATTTGTTTCAAATTGTAGGGTTTCGTTGAAATTGGTCTGCAAATTCGGACAGTCTTCCAAGAAAAATTGCTATATTTGTCCGTTTATTTTACCTGCTTGGCCGCTGAGGCGGCTGGTGAAGGCAAAGATTGAAAAAGAAAAGACAGACAATGAGCGAAGAAGTTATCAACAATTCGGCGGCGGAGCAGTATTCCGCCAACAGCATCCAGGTGCTGGAAGGGCTTGAGGCGGTGAGGAAACGCCCGTCCATGTATATCGGAGACATCGGAGAGAGGGGACTTCATCACCTTGTATATGAAGTTGTGGACAACAGTATCGACGAGGCGCTTGCCGGATATTGTACCCATATCGAAGTTTATATCAATGAGGATAATTCCATAACTGTCCGTGACAACGGGCGAGGCATTCCTACGGGCATGCATGAAAAGGAGCATCGTTCTGCCCTTGAGGTGGTGCTTACTGTGCTCCATGCAGGAGGAAAGTTCAGCAAAGACAGCTACAAGGTATCAGGAGGTCTCCATGGAGTCGGCGTATCCTGTGTGAATGCGCTTTCAGACTACCTTAGAGCGGAGATTCACCGTGAGGGTAAAGTGTTTGTGCAGGAATATTCGCAGGGAAAGCCTTACAAGCCGGTAGAGGTGGTCGGTGAGGCTTCGGACACCGGTACGACCGTGACTTTCCATCCGGACCCGGAGATTTTCCAGGTCACTACAGTCTATAAATACGATACTCTTGCAGCCCGTCTTAGGGAGCTTGCATATCTTAACAAGGGCATTCATCTTACCTTGACTGACAAGAGGACTCTTGTGCCGGATGTGGATGAGAACGGCAATGAATTGCAGACCACACATTTCAGGCAGGACATATTCTATTCAAAGGACGGTCTGAAGGAGTTTGTCGAGTATCTGGACGGCGGGGCTGAGAAACTTATCGAGAGTCCTATATGCCTGGAGACAGACAAGATAATTCCTATCGAGGTGGCTCTTCAGTACAATACGGGCTACACGGAGAAGATTTATTCTTACGTAAACAATATCAACACAATAGAAGGTGGAACGCATCTTCAGGGCTTCAAGATGGGACTTACCAGGACCTTGAAGGGGTATGCGGACAAAAACGGGCTTCTTGCAAAGCTGAAGTTTGACCTTGCTGCGGATGATTTCCGCGAGGGACTTACTGCTGTGGTTTCCGTAAAGGTGGCGGAGCCTCAGTTCGAGGGCCAGACCAAGACGAAGCTCGGCAACGGTGAGGTCGTTTCCGCTGTTTCGCAGGCTACGGCCGCAGCCCTTGAGGCATATCTGGAGGAAAATCCTAAGGAGGCGAAGATGATCGTGGACAAGGTTATCCTTGCGGCTACGGCGCGACATGCGGCAAGAAAGGCACGTGAAATGGTGCAGCGCAAGACTGTCATGTCCGGTGCCGGAATGCCGGGCAAGCTCGCCGACTGTTCCGAGAGGAATCCTGAGAAATGCGAACTTTTCCTTGTCGAGGGAGATTCCGCAGGCGGTACGGCAAAACAGGGCCGTGACCGTATGACCCAGGCAATCCTTCCGCTCAGAGGTAAGATCCTGAATGTGGAAAAGGCAATGGAACACCGTGTGTTCGAGAGTGAGGAAATACGCAATATCTATACTGCCCTTGGCGTCACTGTCGGAACTGAAGAGGATAGCAAGGCACTGAATCTCAGCAAGCTGCGTTATCATAAGGTCATAATCATGACCGATGCCGATGTCGACGGTAGCCATATTGCCACTCTGATCCTGACCTTCTTCTTCCGTTATATGATAGACCTTATCAAGAACGGATATGTATATCTTGCCACTCCTCCGCTTTATCTTGTGAAGAAAGGCAAAGAGGAAATCTACTGCTGGACAGAGGCGCAGCGCAAAGAGGCAACAATGCAGCTGGGCAAGGGTTCAGACAAGGGAGTATTCGTGCAGCGCTATAAAGGTCTCGGAGAGATGAGCGCGGAGCAGCTTCAGTCAACGACCATGGATCCTGATAGGCGCCTGCTCCGTCAGATTACAATTGAAAACGCAGCCGAGGCAGAACGCACGTTCTCTATGCTTATGGGTGATGACGTGCCTCCTCGCCGCGAGTTTATCGAGCAGAATGCACACTATGCGAATATAGATGCATAGTCTGATGTTGAATAATCGTACTAAAACATATTATAACAGCCATGACTGACATTTTTGACAGAATTGAAAAGCATTCCGGCGGACCGCTTGGACAGTATGCGGCAAAGGCGTTCGGATATTACATGTTCCCTAAGCTTGAGGGAGAGCTTGGCCCTCACATGAAATTCCAGGGTAGGGATGTCCTTTGCTGGAGTCTGAACAACTATCTCGGACTGGCCAACCATCCTGAGGTGCGCAAGGCTGATGCGGAGGCTGCTGCAAAGTGGGGTCTTGCCTATCCGATGGGAAGCCGTATGATGACAGGCCACACGGATCTGCATGAGAGGTTCGAGAGGGAGCTTGCTGAGTTTGAGAGAAAGGAGGATGCTTTCCTTTTCAATTTCGGATATCAGGGAATCCTTTCTACAATCGATGCCCTCATGGACCGCAGGGATGTGATTGTTTATGATTCTGAAGCACATGCATGTCTTATTGACGGTGCACGCCTGCACATGGGCAAGAGGATGACATACCGTCATAATGACTATGAAAGCTGCGAGAAGACTCTCCAGAGGGCCACAAGGCTCTGTGAAGAGACCGGAGGCGGAATCCTCCTCATCACTGAGGGTGTATACGGAATGACCGGAGCACTCGGATTCCTTGACAAGATTGTAGAGCTTAAGAAGAAATACAAGTTCAGGATATTGATTGATGATGCACACGGCTTCGGAAATATGGGTCCTACGGGACGCGGAACTTCTGAGCACTTCGGTGTCATGGATGAAATTGACCTTTATATAGGTGCATACGCAAAGTCCATGGCTTCCATCGGAGGCTTCGTGGCCGGACCGAAGTCTGTCATCAATTATCTCCGCTACAATATGCGCTCCCAGATTTATGCAAAGTCGCTTCCTATGGCTTTTGTGGAGGGAGGACTCAAGAGGCTTGAGATTATCCGCAGTGAGGAAGGAGACAGGCTGCGCCAGAAACTCTTTACGGTGACACGTGCACTTCAGGACGGTTTCCGCAACCTCGGATTTGAAATAGGTCCGGCACAGGCATGTGTTACTCCTGTACAGATTAAGGGCGGTGTGGGCCAGGCTTCGAAGATAGCGGTTGACCTGCGTCAGAACTACGGAATCTTCTGCTCGATTGTGGTCTATCCGGTAATTCCTAAGGGAATGATCATTTTCAGAATCATTTCTACTGCTGCTCATTCCATGGAAGATGTGGAATATACCCTCAAGGCTTTCACAGAGGTTCGTGAGAAACTTGATGCGGGTGTCTACGATGCTCCGGACGGTGATATCGTGGATATGGCGGTCAAGTAGTCTATGGGAGAATATCTTGTTCCCCCGATTTGCGGGTGGACATATTTATACGGCAGAAATGCCGGTGTATCAGTGTCGTCACGTATCGTGGCGACACTGACTATGCATTTACATGCCGACATTCTTTCCGCTGTCCTTCAGGAGGCGGCCGTGCGTTTCCCGCAGATGGCGGTAGGCCTGGAGCAGCGTGACGGAAAATTGGCCTTTGTCCCGTGCAGCGGACCTGTACCTCTCTTCCATGCGGCGGAGACTGGCGGCTGTGCGGCTGATTTTGCAGATGCCGCTCTCAGTGGCTATCTTTTCAAGGTGTCATATATACACAAGACTGTGTATTTTGATTTTCACCGTGCCCTGACTGACGAATACGGGATGATGTCATTCGCCAAGTCCGTGCTGTTCCGGTATCTTGAACTGTCCGGCTGTCCTGTGAGAAATGACGGTTCGGTCAAGCTGCTTTCCGGAACATTCTTCCAGGCTGAAGGGGAGGACGCAATGCTTAAAATGGAGGATATCAATGCCTCCAGGCCGGTGTGGTATATGGATGCCAAGGCCATTGTTCCGCCTTCTGCCGAAAAAGGACAGGAGGAAGTTGTGCAGGTGAGAATCCCTATGGACGGACCTATGAAACTTTTTACCGGTGCTGCCGTCAATCATGTTGCATGCATTTCTCCGGCTTTCTCACAGGCTGTGCAGGAGATGTATGCCGGAAGCATGGAGAAGGGGGAATATGTGGTCGCATCTGTTTCCGTGAACCTCAGGCCGTACTTCCCGGCTGCGTCGCTGCGGCCGTTTACGGCAAATGTATACCTTGCCTATAACAGGAGCTTGACAGAGTATCCTTACAATACGGTACAGATGTCGCAGAAGAAGCTGCTGGAGGCCCAGATGAAAAGCGATGCCCTTGCCTACAGCGTGCAGAGGTACATGACTGACATTGAGAACGCGCTGGATTCTTCTGAAGTCAGCGGGGAACTTTACGGGGCCATGTCTGACCTTCAGGAAAAGACAGGCGAACGGGCGACATACCGTATCGGAGGCATCGGTAATGTCATTCTTCCGGAGAGCATGCGCAGACTGGTGGAAGAATTCTATCCGGTCATACCTTCCGGAGGAAAATCATATTCACTGACAGTCGAGAATTACAGCGGAAATCTTGTCGTGGCTGTGTGCGGGGCTGAAAGGACTGCTGAAGTCTGTGCAAGATTTGTGGAAATTCTCCATGAGAATGATATTGATGCTTTTATTGCCGATACTTACGGATTTGTCCCTATGGACATGAAAAAATGATTATGCTATGGAAAAGTACAGTCTTCCGCGCAAATTGAGGATATATATCCCGTTGATGTGCATTTTTCTGCTCATGGTGTTTCTTATGCCGAGGAGCCCTAAGTTCAATTATGACTACAGCAAGGGCTCGCCGTGGATGTATGAGACTATGGTTGCGCAGTTTGACTTTCCGGTCATAAAGACTGATGCTGAGTTCGGTGCGGAACGGGAAAAGGCATGGTCCAGCGTTACCCCTTTCTACAGGCATGATCCTCTTGTGGGGGCTATGGCCGCAGATGCCGTGGCCTCTGCAGATTTCGGTGAGTATGAAAAAGCGAGGATGGCAGTTTCTTCTGCACTGAAGAACATATATGCAAAGGGTGTCCTTCCGGACAGGAAAGTGCATGAACTGGCCATGGACGGGACGTCTGACGGCATGATATATATACAGAAGGAAATGAGGGCGGAAAAAATCCCTTTCACTGAAGTCTATGACGTTGCGCGTGCGGGGCTTGTCATCAGGGAGGCGATTGCGAAAGCCTGTCCTCACTGCAATGCGGATTCTGTATATGCCGCTTCCGGTGTGTCTTCCGTGATTGTTCCGGATTTGATCTATGACCAGCAGACCACTGACCTGATTCATAAGGAAAATGTGTATTATGTGTCTCCTACGAGAGGTGTCGTAAAGGCCGGGCAGACAATTGTATCAAAGGGCGAGATTGTCACTGCGGAGATTGAACAGCTGCTTGATTCTTATAAGGCGGAATATGACAGGAGCGTAGGCTACGACGGACCGCGGGCCTTGCAGTGGGCCGGAAATTCCGTGATTGCCTTCCTGCTTGTGGTCGTGCTGTTTTTTGCGATATATTATTGCAACTGCACAATTTTCGACAGCTATAACAAATATCTTTATATTCTGTTGATTTTCACCATTTCGGCCGTGGTTTCATTTGCGGTTGCGAGGATAGATCCTTCGATGTTCTACCTCGTTCCGTTCACGCTTATTGCTCTGTATCTTCAGGCTTTCTTTACGAGAAAGACGGTTTTTGCAGTCTATCTCATATCACTGCTGCCTATGCTCATTTCCGCTCCTGACGGTGTGGAATTATATATAATGTATGTCGTTGCAGGCGTTGTGGGCATATTTGTGTTCGACCATTTCAACAAGGGATGGCTTCAGTTTGTGACTGCATTCATCGTGTTTGTCGTGCTTCTGGCGGTGTGGGCTGCCTTCCGTATCTCAGACGGTCTCGGGAGCATCGGAAATTACCGCGTTATATGGCATCTTGCCCTCGGAGCTTTCATGACCGTGGCAGGATATCCCATGATCTACCTTTTTGAGAAGACATTCATGCTTGTGTCCACTGCAAAGCTTGTTGAGCTGAGCGACACCAGCAATAAGCTGCTGAGGATGCTTGCAGACAAGGCCCCGGGGACTTTCCAGCATTCTCTGCAGGTGATGAATCTTGCCGATGCTGCAGCAAGGGCAATAGACGCCAATGTCCCGTTGGTGCGTGCAGGTGCCCTTTATCATGACGTAGGAAAGATATGCAATCCGCAGTGCTTTACAGAAAATGAGACCCCCGGGGTGAAGTATCATGCCGGACTTTCTCCAAAAGAGAGTGCTCAGGAGATAATCAGGCACGTGAGTGACGGGCTTTCATTGGCGGAGAAGCATAATATCCCGGGCGTGCTGAAGGATTTCATCCGTACACATCACGGCACTACGTCCACTGCATTTTTCCTCAGCCGTTATCTTGCTGACGGAGGAGATCCGGACGATGTGGCGGCATTTTACTATGACGGGACCAAGCCTGTGACGAAGGAACAGGTGGTGCTTATGGTGTGTGATGCCGTGGAGGCCGCATCAAGGAGTCTTAAGGACTATTCCCGGGAGAGCATTTCGGAGCTGGTGGACAGGATAGTTGACGGAAAGTCTGATGAGGGACAATTCTCGGATTCAGACATTTCCCTCAGAGAGATTTCCACTATAAAAGAAGTGCTGAAGTCTTATCTGCAGCAGATGTATCATTCGCGCATAGTGTATCCGAAGCGCAAGGCTGCCGCAAGAAAGTGACATTTTGAAATGTCATGCAGAATGATTATTTTTGCAGGCTTTATTTCCCTGCCTTGACGGGAGGGCAAATGGTATTATGAAAATGATTAAAAACTGATTATATGAAAATTGAACAGAACAGAATCGATGATCTCAATCTTGAACTGACACTTTCAGTGGCAAAGGATGATTATCAGGAAAACAGAAGCAACAAACTCAGGGATTTCAGGAAAAAAGCTGAAATCAAGGGATTCCGCAAGGGAATGGTTCCGATGTCTCTTGTTGAAAAGATGTACGGACAGTCAGCTCTTGTTGATTCTGTCAATGATGTGATTTCAGAATCTCTCAACAATTTTATCCGTGAGAACGGATTTAAGGTGCTCGGAGAGCCTCTTCCGGCTGAGGACCAGCCTGCAACAGACTGGGTGAACGGAAATGACTTCACTTTCAAGTTCGACATGGCTCTTAATCCGGAGGTCTCAATTGAACTCGGAAAGGAGGATGAAATCGTATATTACACAATTACAGCCACTGAGACTGCAAAGAAAGAGATGGCTGACAACCTTCTCCGCCAGTACGGTTCCCTTGAGGACGGTGAGGCTGCAAAAGAGGAGGATTTCATAATCGCTGATTTTGAGCAGGGAGATACAAAGGTTGAAGGCACATACGTTTCTTTGCGCAGCGTTGCTGAGGGTGTGAGGCCTTCTTTCGTAGGTCTTAAGGCCGGGGATTCCATTGACGTGAATGTGAACGAGGCTTTCACCAATGAGACAGACAGGGCTTCTATGCTTAAGGTAAGCAAGGAAGAGCTTGCTTCTCTTGATCCGATGTTCCGTATGACAGTGAAGAATGTCAAGACCTTCGTGTCCGCTCCTATGACACAGGAGACTTTTGACAAGATTTTCGGCGAAGGTAATGTCACCGACGAGAAGCAGTTCGAAGAGAAGATTGAGGAGAGGCTTCGTGCTGAGTATGCACAGGAGTCTGATTTCCGTTTCTCTGCTGATGCCAAGAAATATCTTGTTGAGAAAGCAGGTGTCGTTGTCGCAGAGAAGTTCCTGAAGAGATGGATTTTTGTCGCCAATGACGGCAAGTTCACAATGGAGGACATTGAGAATGAATGGGATATGTTCATTGCTGACTACAAGTGGCAGATGGTAAGAAGTGCCCTTATGCAGAAATATGACGTGAAAGTTGACGAGTCTGACATGCTTGCCAGCGCAAAGGGCTTTGCTGCTTACCAGTTCGCAATGTATGGCATGAACAACGTTCCGGACGAGCAGCTTGAGGCTTTTGCCAAAAATATACTTTCACAGGAAGAGCAGGGCAGAAGGATTCTTGACCAGGTTGAGAATGAGAAGACCATTGCTGCCGTGCGTGACGTGGTTACTCTCAAGAAGAAGAAAATATCTGTTGAGAAATTCCGCGAACTGAAATAATTATCAAGAAGCTGAGGGTGCCGGAAAGAATCCTTCACCCTCGGCCTCTTTTTGAAAACAGGTTTCCTTAACCCGGCAGGCTGTGTCTGCCATCCCTTTAAGGGGGCGGGATGTCTCTGATGTGTTTTGGGGACAGCCCGATTTTTTTTGTTTTGTATATGGAAAAAGAATTCGACAAATACGCCCGTTCTGAGTATGGGGTGAGTTCGATGACAATGCATCGCTACAGGTCTGTAATCGACGGCTATATCAATCCTACCATAATAGAGGAGAGGAAGCTGAATGTGGCTTCAATGGATGTTTTCAGCCGTCTTATGATGGACAGGATCATATTCCTCGGCGTGCCGATTGATGACGATGTCGCCAACATTATACAGGCACAGCTCCTGTTCCTTGCCTCAAATGACAGCACAAGCGACATCTCTCTGTATATCAACACACCAGGCGGACAGGTCACCTCAGGACTCGGCATCTATGACACAATGCAGATTATAGAGCCGGATGTGGCGACTATATGTACCGGCATGGCGGCCTCAATGGGTTCTGTGCTTCTTTGTGCAGGTGCTGCCGGAAAGCGTTCTGCACTGAAGCATTCGAGGGTGATGATTCATCAGCCGTTGGGAGGTGCACGCGGGCAGGCTTCTGATATACTTATTGCTGCACAGGAGATAGAAAAGACCCGTAATGAACTTTACTCCATAATTTCAGAGCACAGCGGACAGCCTTTGGAGAAGATTGCCGCTGACGGTGACAGGGATTTCTGGATGACTTCTTCTGAGGCTCTGGAGTACGGTATGATTGATGAAATTCTGACCAGAAAGAAATAAGGTATTATGGCGAAATCCGATAAGCAGAATATAAGACATTGCATGTTTTGCGGAAGAAGCGAGAAAGAGGTTCCGCTTCTGCTGCAGGGGATGGATGCGAGCATTTGCTCGGACTGTGTCAAGCTGGCGGGCGACTATCTCAAGGATTATGAGCGCGGCCAGATGCCTTCCAAGCCTCTGGGAAAGATAGAGTCCCTTTACAAGCCAAAGGAGATACATGCATTTCTTGACCAGTATGTGATAGGGCAGGATCGGGCAAAGAAACTTCTTTCAGTGGCTGTCTATAACCACTATAAAAGGATAAACAACAATCTCTGCGCTGACTCTGAGTTTGAGCTGGAGAAGTCCAATATCCTTATGGTGGGTCCTACAGGAACAGGAAAGACCCTGATGGCTAAGACTATCGCAAAATTGCTTGATGTCCCTTTTACGATAGTGGACGCCACGGTGCTTACAGAGGCCGGTTACGTAGGCGAGGATGTGGAGAGCATTCTTTCGCGTCTTCTCCAGGAGGCTGACTATGATGTTGCAAAGGCGGAGAGGGGCATCGTTTTCATTGATGAAATAGACAAGATTGCGAGAAAGAGCGACAATCCTTCCATTACACGTGATGTGTCCGGTGAGGGAGTCCAGCAGGCCATGCTCAAGCTTCTTGAAGGAAGCGTTGTCAATGTGCCGCCCCAGGGCGGGCGCAAGCATCCTGAGCAGGAATTCCTGCATGTAAATACGCAGAATATACTTTTCATCTGCGGCGGTGCGTTTGAAGGGATTGAGCGCCGCATTGCGCAAAGGCTGAATACCCAGGTAATAGGGTTCGGCTCAGACAGGCGCAGGCAGGTGGACAAGGATAACCTTCTCCAGTATGTTGAGGCTCAGGACCTCCGTTCTTATGGACTTATACCGGAGATAATAGGACGTCTTCCTGTCATAACTTATCTTGACCACCTCGACAGGGAGGCATTGCTCCGTATCCTTACGGAGCCTAAGAATGCAATCATGCGCCAATATGAAAAGATGTTTGAGCTGGACGGAATACGTCTGCACATCGGAAAGGGCGTGCTTGACCTGATTGTTGACACTGCCATTGAGAATAAGCTCGGTGCACGCGGGCTTCGTTCTATTTGTGAGAAGATTATGACTGATGCGATGTATGAGGCACCGTCATCAGAAAAGAAGATTTTTAACCTGACTCTTGACTACGCTAAGAAAAAACTTTCGTTGGACAAAAAATAAGGCCAAGTGACGCACACACACTTGTCTGATAATGTTTAACTAATAGTTTTGATGAAAAAGATTCTTAACCTGGCCGTGGCGGCTGTTGCTGCCATGGTATTTCTGTCTTGTAACAAAGACAATCCGGCGGTATATGCCGCACCTGAGATGGAATGGGCTGCAAATCCCGATTTTTCGGCGGTTGAGCTGGCCGATCCAATGAATGTGAATATCAAGGTAAAGGCTGAGGCCGGAATTGCATCCTTTGTCGTAAGGGTGGATTCCGGTGTTCTGTCTCCGGTTATTTCCGGATTGACGTCAGACAATTCGTCTGATATGGATCTTATCGGTGACACTCAGCTGATAAGTGCACTTGATGCCTTGACCGGCGGACTGTTGCCTGCCGGTGCAAAACTTTCAGGCAAGTCTGAGGTTAATTTTGACTTGTCTTCGCTTGTACCTATGATTCTCGTGCTTTCTCCCGAGAAGGGTTCTGATCATATTTTTACTCTGGAAGTAACAGATATGGCAGGGCAGTCCCTAAGCAGGAAACTGGTATTTCATTATGGCGGAGGAAACAGCATATCTGTTTCCGGTGCAGATCTGTGGCATAACACAGCTTCAATACAGGTATCATATTCAGAGACTGTTGCTTCTCCTGCCGTTTTCTTCGGCAAGAAAGGCGGTGAGATGCATGAGGTCAAGGCTGGAACTGACGGCAAGTATGTCGTTGCCCCCGAGTATGAGAAGTCTGTGAATGCTGCAGGACTGGAGGAGTTTTCCGCAAAGGAGGGCACCGGTGTCTATGCATCTGCCGTTTATGTAGCAGAACTGCGTGATGGAGAGGATGTGGTGGCTTCCTGCGAATATACCGCGCCTGAAGGTGATGTGATACCGAATTCCGGCATGAACGGATGGTCATTCAGGAAATGGGAAGACGATTCCGGCAAATTATGGAACATTACTTATCCTAACCCTGATGGCGAGTCTTTCTGGGACAGCGGAAACAATGCATTTCTGGAGCAGTATGAGGAAGACGGCACCGCCAAGATTTTTACTCCGCTGTGTATGCAGGGGGAAGAGGCCGGTACAGCCCTCCTGTCTGCCAGGATGGTGCTTGGATTCGTGTTCGCTCCGGGCAACATGTATACTGGAGATTTTGTGTATTCAGGTTTCAGCGGAACAGCCTATTTCGGCAAGGAATATGACTGGACAGCACGTCCGACAGGGATGCGTGTCCGTTATAAGGCAAATGTCGGAATTGTCGACAAGACCGGCTCGTATGATCCTGATAAGGACTCCTGGTCAGGAAAGCAGGATGTATCGCGCATCTATGCTGCCGTTATAGACTGGAATGCGCAGCATGCCGTGTCTTCGGGCATGTCCCAGCCGGCAGGAATGTGGGACCCATGTCTGCAGACAAGTGTTGATGAGGGAGTGATAATCGGCTATGCCTCAATGGACATAACATCTTCTACGTCCGATTATGTGACGGAGGATCTCATGTTCCATTGGTATGATACCGAGGCCAAGCCTGCCGATGGCAATTATTCTATAGTGATTTCATTCTCTACCAGCAATCGCGGAGATTATCTGACCGGCTGCAGTACAAATACTATGTGCATTGACGGTCTTGAGTGGGTGTATTGATGTGCCGGCTTTTCGGAATCGGCTGAAGGGCAGTTGCCTGTACGGAATTAAGTGTGCACCGTGTATGCCGTTTCTGTGATTGCAATAAGAAGTGTGCCGGGCATGGAATCTGTCCGGTATGGGGCTGACTGAAAGTATTGGTCAAGCCCCTTTTTCGTTTTGAGGTGTGGTTGACCTTGGCCTTGTTACCATATTTTAGTTTTCAAGGATTTGTGCTGGTTTTTAGGGATTTGTACTGGTTTTCAGGGACTTATGCTCTGCGGCTCGTATTTGCTGCATTTTGCTCCCTCCGGAAATAATGTCCTGAAGTTATGGGATTATTGGCATGCCGAAGCATTGGGCACCATTGGGTGCTTGGACGGAATCTGTTTTGTTTATGATTGTGCCTGTGATGATTCTTGTCGGAAAATCAATTGCCTAAATATGCAGAATGAATAGCGGATTATATCTTTCTGACAGAGGCCTCGAATTCCTCCTTGGGGCATTTGGCCCAGCTGCGCATTCTGGTCCTGTATGTGTAGACTGTGGCAGGGGAGCATTTGAGGAAAGAGGCTATTTTCCCGCTTTGGGTTATGCCGATCCGGATTACCGCAAGTATTCTCAGCTCTGTGGTAAGTACATTTTCCTGGGGCTGGACCAGCTGGTGGTCCTGTTGCAGCAGGCCGTTGACCTTTGGGACAAAATCAGGGTATATTCCGAGGAAGGTTTCATCGAATATTCTGTAGAACCGGTCATATTCTCCATACATTTCTTCCGGTGACTTCAGCTGCTTCATCATTGCATCGATTCCCTCATTCTTTGCTGTCTGCCTGAGTTCGCTCCGTATATTTCCGATTTGTTCCAGATATTCTACTGACAGGGACATGTAACGGAAAACGTAGTTGTCCTTTATGAGATTGGAGTCCTGAAGGTTCATGTTGCTCTCCTGAAGCATCCTGTTTGTCTTTTTTGATTTGTGCAGCATAAAGCACAGGATGACACTGAGGATGCATATTATGCCGGACAGAGACAATATTATTGCGTATATTGTCTGTCTTTCTTTCCTTGCCGCCTCTTCCAGGACCAGATGTGCCTGACTCGAATTGAAGATTCTGGAGCTTATGTTGCCGTCAATTATGTCAGACATGTTCTGGTTTATATATTTCCGTGCCTTTCTCAGCATGCCGTTTTCATGGCACATCATAGCCAGGTCATATAGTGACAGATAGTTCCTGTCGGGTGTCTTGAAGTCATATTCTGCGGCCCTGGCAAGCCAGGCCATTGCCTTGTCCTTCTCTCCTGTCCCTCTGTATATGGCGGCAAGATTGTATGAAATTGATGCCAATGCATGAAAGTCTGTCTGTGTGCCGTAGAGTTCCGACAGTATAGCAATCGCCCTCCCGGTTTCCCCTATGTCCCTCAGATGCTGTGCCCTGTACCTCATTCCTTCCATTGAATCCGGAAAATTTGATATATATTGTGTCCGCAGGCTGCTTAGACGTTCTGAATATGTCAATTTTTCTGTTGTGGATCTGCTGACTGACGCAAGGTTGTAGTAGACAGATATTCCAGTGGCAAGATATTCTCTCAGTACTTCACGGCAGTCTGGCGGGCAGCTGCCGATGGCAGAAAATTTTTCGTAGGCTGTCCATGTGTCGCACATCGTGAGGCGCATCTGTATTTCTGCCAGGTCCGTAAGGCATCGCTCTCTTTCAGAAGAAGCACAGTCGCGCATGATTCTCAAGTATTTTGATGATGAATCTGACTGGTAGTGCCGGTATGCCGTATACAAGCTGTCTGCCATCTCCCATCGGTAGGCTGTTCTTTCGTCGGATTCTTCAAATCTCAGCCTGAGCAGTTCTGTTTTCCGCATGAATTCATTACGGTATATATGGCGGTTGCTGATAGTCCTGTCAAGACTGTCAATGGCTCTTGAAGTCTCTTTTTCAATGCAGGAAGGCAGTATTGCCATTATGGCTGCCGACAGCAGTATTGCACATCTGGACATGATTTCTGTTTTTGTCCGCATAGTTAATGAAAATATGTATTCGTTCCAAGTATGGCCTTTGTCTGGACACGGCATTTTTTCTATATCTATGCCGGAAAAATCTTGATTCAAATTACAGAATAGAGTTTGGTCGATGCTGTTTTATGCACTTCTATGGCATATTTTAAAAGATTTTTCTCTTTCTTATTCTATATTCGTCATGATTTATGGCGTAAGACTTGGCAAGTGTGGTAACTTTGCAGAAAACATTTGCGTCATGAACAAGTTGAAAGTGCTTATATGTGCCGTGGTTTCCGGAATCATGTTTTCCGGATGCGGGAATGATGCCGTCTCTCAGGCAGAAAAGGTGTTGGAAAGGACATTCGGGGTTGTGCCGGCCAATGTAAGGTTTGTGATGTTGTCCTCTCCGGACAGTCTTGACGTATATGCCTTGTCCGTTTCAGATGGAGTCCTCACGGTAGAGGGGAATAGCCCTGTGTCCTTATGCAAAGGCTTTCATGACTATATATTGGAGAATGGGTATGGTGTCGCATCATGGACCGGAAACCGTCTGCAGCTTCCTTCTGAGCTTCCCGACATGGAACGCCGTGAGGTTGTGTCCCCGTTTGCTGACCGCCTGTATTATAATGTCTGCACATTCGGATATACGTCGCCTTTTTGGGGATGGGAAGAATGGGAGAAAGAAATTGACTGGATGGCTCTGCACGGGTTTGATATGCCGCTTGCACCGATTGCCGGTGAAGCGATTCTGGCAAGGGTGTGGATGAAAATGGGCCTGTCTGTGGAAGAAATAGATGAATATTTTACTGGTCCGGCACATTTCCCGTGGATGAGGATGGGGAACATGACGGCAGTGGACGGCGGGATGTCCCGGCAGTGGCATAAGAACCAGATAGAACTGCAGCACAGGATATTGGACAGGATGCGTGCTCTTGGAATGAAGCCTGTTTTCCAGGGCTTTGCCGGATTTGTTCCAAAGGCGGTGAAGGAGCATTATCCTGAAGTGGACATGATGACTACAAAATGGTCCGGCCATGAAAGCTATATGCTTTCTCCTGTTGATTCTCTTTTCGGTGTCATCGGCACTGGATTCATCCGTGAGTGGGAAAAAGAATTTGGCAAAGGAGAATATTATCTCATAGACAGTTTCAACGAGCTGGATATCCCTTTCGGCGAAAAAGGTTCGCAGGAGCGCCATGACAAGCTTCAGCATTATGGCAGGACTATTTATGAGACTTTGGCTGCTGCTTCTCCCGATGCGGTCTGGGTGATGCAGGGCTGGATGTTCGGATACAGCCGTGACCAGTGGGATCCTCAGAGTGTTGAGGCACTTTTGAGCGGTGTGCCGGATGACAGGATGATGATAATAGACCTTGCCGTGGACTTCAACAATTATGTGTGGAAGAACGGAAACAGTTGGGATAATCTTGACGGATTCTACGGTAAGCCATGGATATGGAGCACAGTGCCGAATTTTGGCGGCCGTACTGCCCTGAAAGGCCCTTTGGAGTTTTATCTGAACGGTCATCTTGAAGCTTTGGAGGCTTCTTCAAAAGGACGGCTTACAGGTTTCGGTACATCTCCTGAAGGTGTGGAGAACAATGAAATACTCTATGAACTCATATCCGCTGCCGGATGGAGCGATGAAAAAATCAGCCTTGGCTCTTTTCTGGAGTCTTACAGCAAGGCACGCTACGGGGCTGCGGATCCTGCATTTGCTGAGTTCTGGAGCGAATTGGGAAAGTCTGTCTATTGTAACTTTACCAACAATGCCCGTTTCCTGTGGCAGCAGAGGCCTGCGTATCATAGGGGAGAGACGATGAATATAAATGAACATTATTTCAGCGGCATCGAATCTTTTCTTTCCGTTGCGGACCAATATGCTGATAATGAACTGTATGTTATTGATGCGGTGCAGTATGCTGCTCTGTATGTGGCTGCCAAGGCTGACTATGTGCTCAAGGCTGCAAACTGGGCTGTCGTGGCGGGAGACATGGAGAAGGCCACCGCTCTTAAGGAGCTGATGCTCAGGATGCTTGGAGAAATTGATATGCTTCTGGAATCTCATCCGGTGCTGAGGCTTCAGAGATGGCTGGACATGTCTGCTGAAAGGGCTGCATCTCCGGAAGAAGCTGCTGCATTTGCCAAAGAGGTAAAGCGTCTGGTGTCCACATGGTCGGGGCCGAATCTCAAAGACTATTCGGCAAGGGTGTGGTCTGGGCTGATACGCGATTATTATATACCTCGTCTTGATGCATATTTCACTGAAGCTGTGCAGGGAGGATATGCTGACCTTGTCAGCCTTGACAACGGATTCCATTATGGCACAGGGTATGGGACGCCGGCAGATTGCTGCCCGGAAGGGGAGAGCCTGTTGTCGGATGGTGTTGAGTTCGACGACCCTCTTGCAGCTGCATGCCGGCTTGTCGGCAGGTATTCCACGATTGTATATGAGGACGGAAGTTCGTCAATTCCGGATGCGGCAGACGGACGGATTGAGCTTTGGAATGAGTATGCTCCGGATAATGAAGCTGGATTCTGGTGCCCTCAGGATTTCTCCGGCAAGTCAAGAAAAAGGCTTTATCTGACAATTATGGCTGATGATTATGCGGATATGAATGGCTTGAAATTCAGTAATATCCGTGGGGAAAAGGTCCGGATTGCAAAAATCGAATTCAAGTCTGGTCCGAATTGGCTTGGAACTGTCGTTCCTCAGTCCGGTATGGCTGACGGAAAAGGTTGTGTTACGGTTCCTCACAAGGGGCCGGGTTCCGTGGCCGGATTGGAACGGGAAGTTGCTGTGTATGTCACCATTGAAGGAGGACCACAGGCCTGGGGTATGATATCGCTCTATTAGGGCATCAAATGGAGCGGCAGCTGAGAGCAATATTTCATTTCCGTGAAATTCCGTGGGAAACTTTTTACGCGGCTTGTTTCCGGAGCTGGGTTGTGTACGCTTACATTCTTCCGAATGTCCTAAAGTTGCCGATTTCTGTATTCCACTGGGGTCATTCCTGCTGATTTCTTGAACATTCTTGTGAAATGCTGCGGGTACTGGAAGCCGAGCTCGTAGGCAATTCCTGAAATTGAAAGCTGCGGATTCATGATGCGATCTTTTGCTATGTCCATAATCTTTGCCTGGATATGCTCCTGTGCCGTCCTTCCTGTCTCTTTCTTGATTAGGTCTCCGAAGTAATTGGGGGACAGGCACAGTTCTCCTGCGCACCATTTGACTGTAGGCAGCCCATCATGCTGTGCCTTGCCGCTGATGAAATAATTGTCTAAAAGTGTCTCGAAACGGCCGAGGATATCAATGTTGGCATTCTGGCGTGTGATGAACTGACGCTCATAGAACCGAAGGCAGTAGTCAAGTAAAAGCTCGATATTGGTGGAAATCAGCCGGCGGCTCATTCTGTCTATGCCATGTTCAAGTTCATGCTGTATCTTCTGCAGGCAGTCTACAAAGATTTCACGCTCTTTTTGTGACAGATGCAGAGCTTCGTTGTTTTCGTATGAGAAGTATGAATATTCCTTTATGTGGCTTCCGAGCGATGTGCCCCTGATGAGGTCCGGGTGGAAGCACAATGCCCATCCTTTCGGCTGGAAAACTTCACCGTTGTCTTCAATGCCGATTACCTGTCCTGGTGCAAGACATACGACAGTACCTTTCTGATAGTCATACTTTTGCCTGCCGTACAGTATGTCTCCGCATTTGACTTCCTTAAGGAATATGGCGTAGAATCCGAATATATGCCGCTGATGTCTGAGCGGATGCACCAGGGACAGATCTATTACACTTACCAGGGGGTGCAGAGTCTCGATGCCGAGGATTTCATTGTATTCGGAAATGCTTTCAATATTCATGATTTTCTTGTCCATGCCATTATTCTTTAAAAATGAATTTATTGGCCTCTTCTCTGCAGCGTTTATGGCTGCCGTACAGGAGACCTCCTTTCCCGGATGCAAATGTATTCTTTTTTATCTGCTTATCTGTTATCTGTGCCGCGAAAACCGTAATTTTGGTAATTCTATCCGTAATATGTCTAAATTCGTGTTTCGCGTTATGATATATCTTTGCAATCAATTGATAATGTGATGCGGGAATGCATTGTCATCGGCTTTACGTAGGTAATGCGTATCTGTTCGGACGGACTGTGATTCCTGCTTTATGCCCGATCCGGCAGGCAAGGCATGCTGGTCGGTAATAATAAATTACAGCTATGGAAGAAATAAGAATTGATTGCTCACGCCAGAGCGAAGAAGAACTTAAACTTGCAAAGGAGCAGGCACAGCTGCTTTTCAGACTGAACCATACAATGCCGATGACGGAGGAATATGATATGTTGCTCCACAGGCTTTTTCCGGACATTGGGGAAGGAAGCATCGTGAATGCACCTCTGACAGTGGTACGTGCGCACAATGTCAAGATAGGGAAGCGCGTAATCATAATGAACGGATGTCTGATGATGTCCGCCGGAGGCATTGCAATTGATGATGATGTCCAGATTGCCGCCAATGTGCAGCTTATATCCAACAATCATGACCTTGACAACAGGATGGTGATTACATGCAGGCCTGTGCATATCTGCCGCAGGGCATGGATCGGAGCCGGGGCGACAATCCTTCCGGGAGTCACGGTGGGGGAGAACAGTGTCGTAGGGGCAGGCAGTGTAGTGA
>CAMWUW010000051.1 GCA_947177525.1 uncultured Bacteroidales bacterium
GATCACCGGTATCAATCAAAAACAATTGTGGGCGTATCTTAACGGCACCACACCGAGAAAAGCTCAGGCTGAAAGAATTGAAAAAGGCTTGAACAATCTTGCCAAAGACATAAATGCTATATTTGTTTAATTGTTTGGCGACAATGCAATATAGCCGAGGGCGACTCAGATTTTTTGGGGGTTGCCCTCTTTTTATTTCCTGCCGATGCCTTTCTCTGAAATGCAATAAAAAATCAGGCAACCTCACGGCTGCCTGACATTTGTTAAAAGTTCTATTTATAGAGAAACATGGCAATCAATGCCATGCGAGATTTATTTTTCAAATTCAATTATTTCTTCCAATAATTTGTTTTTGATGACTTGTTCATCTTCTTGGGACACTCTGTCAGTTGGTATTCGTGAGGTATAACTCACAAACTGCATCATCATTTGTTCTTTCAGCGGTGTGTTTAGTTGCGCGATAGGTCTTAAAGAGTTTTTAATATCTATAGGAAGTGATAGTATCCTTTGAAAGTCTACCATCATAAGCATGTCCAAATCTGATGCAGTACAATCGATGAAATAATACCGGTTTATAGTCCTGTGATGAATATAATCAGACAATTTGTTTTCTACGGCATTTTTCTGTTTTTTCGATGATGCTGAAAAGCCATTTTGATGCGTCATCCCTTTATATTCTCTTGAATTCCCTATGATTGCACTCGCAGGATACAATGCAGCAACAATGAGGTATGAGGCATGTTCGTGTTCCAAGTCACAAGCATTGGAAAGGACGATACTGACAGGGTTATCTTCATCGCCCCAATTTATTCCATCTATAATAGAACCTTGTGTCAATTGATTGATATCATTAAATGGTGTTGTCCATTCCATACCTAATCTTCAATTAAAATACTTTCACCAAGACTTCTATTGCGATATGCAGCTTTAAATTTAGCAGATGATACTATTCTTTTATAACGGTTTTTATAATCGGTAACAGGTACATACTGCTCAACAAATGATACAGATGAACAAAAATTCATCTGTGTCATACGCTGGTTGATACAAGTTAAGCTGTTTGCTGTCTGTGGACGATTATACTCTCCATCACGTTGAATGGCAGGTGTTGTCGACAAAATAGACAAAGCAACAATATATAGTGAAGTTTTACTATTCATCTTGACACACTATTTTTAAGTAGTTATTGACTTTTTCTTCTGAAGAATTGTATGATTTCTGTAATTCTTCAAGCGGAGGAAAGCCAATAATTGGATAAACATTATGATGATTTACTGCAACAAACAAGCCATTGGCAACACCGGCTCTCGGTTCGAAGTCAAGATTCAATATCTCATGTTCTTCAACATCAAACTGAAGGTTGAGTCGGCTACAAGCATTAAATCTTGAACCTATTTTGTATTTGCTTTGTATGAAATGTTCATGCATCCATACAGAAATATTGTGAGTTGGTACATTTAAGCATTCTATATCGCGATTTAAACCATACGCTTGATATTCGTATTCGGGAATAACAGGCCGAATAGCTTCTATATACTCAAACAATTCATTAATATTCCGTGCAACTATAATAAATTTATCAAGAGAGATATTAATTAATGGTGCAGGTGCAGTATTAAGTCTAATGACAAAACCAGCAGGGGTAAATCCACTAACTGTGTTTTCTGGACTATGAAATATGTTTCTACAGAATTCCGGATCTAATTGCTGTATCATTGGTAGTGGTGTTTTAAAAACACCTACAAAAGAGATTGTCAGTAGATTAATATCCATCATTTATTGTTTTATATCTGCAAAAGTAATAAATTTTCTCGTTTGCATAACTAATGCAGAATAAAATTAGTTGAAGTTTGATTTAAACTTGTTTGAATATATCCTATTTATGGAAAGTAGTCACAGAATTATTTCAAATTGTCAGCTGCAGAGCGGTAGCGGGTTGCGACGTCTTCTGTAAAGCCGTACATCAGGCGCTTGGCGATGCTGGCGTATGCTCCGAAAATGAAACGGTTGTGGATTTTTCGTCTCTTGCCTCTGGACTTACCTTTGCGCTTCATATCAAGGAACCGTTCATAGATTGCATGCGTGTAGGTTAGACGCCCGTCCATTCCTTCTCCTCCCTGGACAACGATATCCCTGGCAGAAAGGATGTATCCACTTTTGATGTTGAGTTGTCGCTTGATTGCTTCACCCTGATTTTTCATCATCCGTTCTCCTTCAAACCCCAATATCACCTGGACAAACCTTTCACGTGCTCCCATAGCTATTTCAATAGAATGTCAATACTGTATCCCATCCAGCCGCCGAAAAGGGAACTTTCCGGAACGATGTCAACAGAAGCGAGTGAAAGCCCCGCGAGCAGGCTGCACTTGGTCGTGTCGTCTGTGAATCGCGCCATCACATCCGATGCAAGGCCGGCAAGCCTCTCGTATGTCTCGTTTTCCAGCTCCTGAGTGTATGCCGGACCGAGCTCCGGAGTCAGCACGAAGAATGCAAGCGATATCTCATCGTTGTGACTGTCAGAATCTCCTGTCTGATGGGTTTCTGCCCGTGCGATGAGAATCTGATCACCGGCAAGCATTGCAAGCCGGCTGGTAGCGTCGCCCTGTGCTGTGACAAGAACCGGAACAATGTCGGAACCGGGAACACGGAAACCGGTCAGATATCTATTTACCCGCTGAAGAATGTCTAATCTTTTCATTTCGTCTGTTCTCTTTATAGTTGGACCACATAAGGCTGAAAATTGAAAATAACGGCTCTTCATCGACCCGTTCTATGTTTCCGATGGACTGGTCACGGGCAATCTGCACCAGAAGGTCATTCCATGTGAAAGAGACTTCCGAGGAAGTTCCCTTCTCTCCCGAAAACATAAGCGACATGTCAATTTCTTCTCCGTCAATGTTCACAACCCCTTCCTGAAGATACTTCAAGCAATTGGCAAACCACATCATTATAAGGTTCTTCTGCCATGCAGGCAGTTTTGAGACTCTCCTGATGTCTTTTTCCATTGTCTTGTTGTCAATATCCTGGACATATCGTCCAGCTCTGTTGGGCTTATGTGACCGTTTCCTGTATAGGATTGCAAGGCATTCGTCCAGCTCCGTCACATTCATCGTCCGGAAAAAGGCATTCATTGCAGATGCGGCATGCCGGAACTCAGAGAATGTAAGGTCCTGCAGCAGGTCAGCCGGTCCGATCAGGGGCCGGCCGATTTTGCCCCTGACCTCCGGCAAGGAGTTCGACACTGCATCGTACGATAGTCTGACGTGCGTATCTCCCTCCTCAGGTTTGACGAAAAGGAATGCCAGGCACTCCTCGCATAGGCGATATATATTCTCCGAAATTTTTCTGAGCCTGTCCGGAAACAGGCTTTCCAGGACGACATTCCACCAAGTTCGCCTTATGCCCATAAAATGATATAGTACCCGTATGTTGAACTCCAGTGGAGAAGCTCCATGATGGAGGCAGTTGTCGTATGTCTGAAAAACGAATCTCACTTGTCCCGGAGTCATTTCACTCCAGGAAGAAGGAATGCTCGCCTTTTTGCCGCTGCCGTATATCCCAATTTCTGTCATACTGTGAAATATTTGTTTTTCCTGTCATTCTCCGGAAGCAAAGGCAATCCTTCGTATGGATTCCTGCCGTCATTCTTAAGTGAGAGGATTTCTTTTTCAGTCTCATCCATTTGTGCCTTGATCCGGGAAATGAACCACTCAATCTCATTGACTGTTGCCTTGGAACTCTCGTTGTTACCCTGATAGCTCGGTGAAAAACTTCTTGCCACAATGGCAGGGAAGATACTTACGGACCAGCGCTGCACTCCCTTGATTAAAGCTCCGAGCACCACATATTCCCTCATTGCGCAGGCGAGCGGTGTGGAAGGGGTGTCAATGGCAGCCTTGATGTCATCGGAACTGACGAACTTCTGAAGCTGCCGTCTCTGTACTTCAAGCATCAGAGGCTGGAACATATAGAAACAATAATAGCTGCCGCTGATTGGATATACCTCCTCAAATTCACATAGTCTTGAGACAATGGCCTCTTTTGAGGAATGCTTTTCCGGCCATTCCTGGTCTGTTTTCACAAGATAGGAATACAAGGTGTCCAAAGAGCGGTAATACCTTTCGAGTTGCTCCCGATCATCGCGGTCGATCATCCACTCGAAAGGCACTTTCTCGTTGTCATCAACCTTCAGTTTTCGTCCCGTGTCTTTGTGACTGACAAGATTTTGTTTTGAAAAGTTCAAAATTGCAAGCAGCGCAATAGGCATCCGGACTATGTCAAGAAATTCGTGGTCATCCGCTATGTCCTTTAGGTACTCCTGCTCTGCTTTTCTGATGACTTCTTCTCCGACGAGACGGGCAATCTCTCTTGTCGCATGCTCCACTTCAGAGGCAATCGACCTGTAATTTGTCGAAGCATACAGGAGACCGGTAAGTTCGTAAAGTTCCTGTGAACCTTTGTTGTTCTTGTTGAAAAGCATGATGTCACTGGTTTTTAAGTCTTGAAGATGAAGTAAGGGCCTCTTCCGGCTGGAGTGACTTGTGGTAGAAGCCAAGACGGAGGTTCTTGCCCGGAAAATTGAAAGCAATGGCCTGGTTAATCGGTTCGAGAATCGCATTGGATGCAATCTCCACATCGGAATGAAGGTAAAGCTTGAATGCGTACAGCAGTTCTGAACCGGAAGCCAGCTTGCCGTTCACCATGATGTTTGACAGTGACGGGTGAAGTCCCATGCCGGAGGTGATGGCGGATACTGATGCCTCGGAAATCTTCAGCTGTGACTCCACAAAATCCTTTATCTTCTGGTCAACAGGTTCTATCTTCCATTCGGAAAGGTGTCCCATGTCATCAACGATGTCGATTGAATGGAAGAACTTGCCGGCATTCTCTTTTCCGGTCAGCACTTTGGTCATGGAATCAAGAAGTTTGCGGGTAATCTCTCCGATTTCTGTCTCTACCTCCGTGTCGCTCCAGTCCGGATGGGCACCACGCAGTACATTGCGCCTATAGTCCCAGTATGCGGAATTGGAGTGGATGTGGTATGCCAGGTTAAGCCCGTTGTCAGTGACATATTTGAAGATCAGAGGGATTTCAGAGCCGCGGACAATCCACCGCAGCGCACCCCAGAACTGGGGCACGGAATAGAAGTCACGGGCAAAGGAATATGTGTTGTTGTATGATGCAGAGACAGCGTGCTTTCCCGGATCCTTTCTGTCGAACACGGGATATCTTCTGATACCGGTCGTGGTGCAGTAGTTCTCGAAATCACCAACGATGATATGCTTTACATCTTTCAGCTTGCGCGTCTCCGCCCATTCAAGCCTGGCATTCTTTGCAGGGATATGTTCAAGATATGCAATCTTCGGAATCCTGCCGATGCGGTGGCCCTTGGTCAGATACTTGGCGTCAAAGAATCCTTTCAGGTGCAGATAATCGGCCATGCACCCCTTTATATAAGAAATGTAGTCCCAGCTGTCAAGCCATTCCTGGACATCCTTGTCTTCCATCCAGAAATGCGAGATTTCACCGTCCTTGAATATCAGCTGGTTCAGGAACACGCCTTGGCCGAACAGCAGGCCGGCCTGACGCTCAATGATGCCTGGCACAAGATTGTTGGAGTCAACTATATCCCTGATATGTGACGGCAGCTGGTTGTCTGCACCGAACGGTACTATCTGATATCCTCCGACACCTTGGGGATATGCTTCTCCCATATTCCCGGAAAGGTTCAGGAATGTAGAGTCTATTCCACTGCCGACATTGTTTGCCAAGATAAATACCCTGCCGTCAAGACAGTGAGCGGCGAATGAATGGTCCGAAACTTTCTTTATATCACTCATTTCAATACTACTTTTTCTCCGTTGAAGGTCATCAGCAGCGGCTGATAGAACCTGCGCGGTTCCATGGTGTCAAGATCCAGGTAAGCCTCCACAAAATCCGCATCCTGGTGATGTTCTTTACATTCCCTTTTTCGCAGCCTTGCATGGTTGACCGCCACGATGCCGTCACTTTTGCCCAATGACGAATTGTACGACATGAAAGTGAAGCTGAAGCTTTTCCCCTCAGCCGTCAGTCTTCTCATCTCCTTTATAGCCTCGTACAAATCCATACGCAAATGTACTCCAACGGATTGTCCCGATAAAGGACACGAAAACCGCCCTCCATTGTGTGAAGGGCGGTAGTTCTCACTTGATAAAATGGGAGTGTATTGTGTGATATCTGTTTAAATACAGTTTGTAGGGACTGCTTTTTGTCTTATATGCAGCAGGAAATCCTCTCCAGCACGGAGGATATATATTTCTTGATCATATCACCCTGCACTTTTGTCATATTTGAAAAAGATACTTTCCCTTTCATCCTGTCATATCCGTAGTCTTCAATGAATTTACCTATTGACATATTCAGGAACATGGATGGGATGGATGCGACATTTTTGGCGTTCAGCATAACACCATCATCTATTTTTTGAACTAAAATGTCATACAATAGCGCACCAGCAGCAGGGTAAGTTCTGCCGTCCATCAAATCTTTAAGATATATCGTTATCATTGTTTTACCTCCTATAGTGTAAATTCTGCCATGTCTTCCTTGTCTGTGAAATTATACTCTGACAAAAGCGATACCATTGGCAGCCATTCGTCAATATGTGTGGGCCTGTATGTATATTTCATATTAAAGTACTATTGAGAACAAAGGTATAAAATATTATCAAAAAAGCCGATTCTTCTTCAGAAACGGCCGATATTTTGAGGGCTGTCGGGAATATTTTTCTGATAAGTATCTGAATTTCCGTGTATTAGGCTTATAGCGCTGAAAAAATAATCTTCTGATGAGCCAAAAGACCCCGGGCCGCCCTCTTTTACATTTGCGATTGCAAATGATGGGAAAGGTGATATATGGCGGAGGAGACTGTCACTGTGTGATGTCAAGATTGGCCGGCAGTGCAGTGGAACGCCGTTTCAGCAGGTCGCGCCACTCCTTTGTCATAAGCATGTACTTGAACGAATCGGAAGGGTTGGTTGACTCTAATGGGAGTCTCGATATCGGCAGCCTTTCGGACGATTTGTCCTTATATGTGATTCCATCCTTCACCTTTGTCCTGGCATTCTCAAGCGAGAGCTTGAGTGGCTTGCATGCGAACGCATCGATGAGTAGTATTGGCAGACGGTGGTCTGCATCGCCCATAAACTTCATCATGAATTCGTATTCTTCAGCCTGGCTGATGATTCCCTGGCCCATGGACATCAGATGTACGTGCCACCCGGTTGGCCGTCCGTTCTCATCCTTCTCGATGGCTGCCTTTAGGTCGGAGATGTTGTCTTTTCTGATTTTCTTGTAGGCGTTGCCGCTCCTGTCATAATACACATGTAATATTCTGTTGTTCATAGGGCCGAAATACTGTCTGAACTTACGGCCCAGTTCCGGTATATGCTCCGGAGCCAATGTGTATATGAACTTGAGCACACGCAGCACATCACGCCCGCGCCCTGGCTGGATCTGAGAAATACACATTGAACACATGTTGCCAAAGTCAATACCGAGCCTCAGAGGGCGGTTCCTGTCAAGGTACTTCAGAACCCGGCAGTCCTCTGCTCCAGTCATGGAGAGCTTGTCATATTCCTCCTCATTGATACCGTCCCAATAGAAATGTGACTGTGACAATGCAGCGTAGAAACGGTCACCGCTCTTGAGTGCCGGCCTCATCGAGAGGATGGCTGTGTTCAGGTCCGGCAGCTGCCCGTCTATCGCATCCGAAAACCATTCAGCCGTGAGTATGTCAGCATTGACATACGATGATGCCCGGATGTAGAATGTGGCAGCATCAGGACGTTTCCTGAGTGCTGTCCACCGCGACCTCCATAGGTTAGCTGTCCGGAGCTTTGCCCGGCAGTCATCCAGGTCTTTCATGGACTTTGTGCGGAGCCATTTGTCTTTGGCGGCCACATACTCATGCAGCGCCTCGTTTGCCACAAGGCCTGTCTTTATTACCATCAGTATTGACGGCACATCCATGTTCTTTGCCTGTTTCTGCAGCCAGGCATATTCGCCGACATGTGACGGATCAGCCACATCGGAGGTGAACATCACGCCACGATAGAAGACGCTGTCTGAATATTGGAGGTTATATCCCCGGACTGCCTTCAGTAGGTTGGCAATCTTCTCTTCCTTGAAATATTTTGCCTCATCCCCGAACACAAACACGTATGAAGCTCCGGCAAGAGTGGACGGGCGGTCCAGACTGCCGAAGCGTATATTGAGCCCAGTGAAGAAAATGATAGTCCTCTTGTAGGACACCAGTCGGTTGAATGGTCTCCAGAAGTGCGGCTTCAGCCAGGCCGGAAGATTCTCTTTTTCGGCTTCCGAGAATTCAGGAGGTTCCTTCTCAATGACATAATGCTCTCCCTCCTTGAAGCCTTTCCGTTCAAGTCCTTCCAGGACAGACGGCAGCACATTGGCCGTAAGGTTGCTGAAGGTGTCTGCCACCCATACGCACGGAGCACCGGGCATGTCATAAATCAGATCAAGCAGCCGCTCCACCTGGATATCGGTGGTCTTTGCCGAGCCTCGGCCGAACTCGCAATATGTCTTGCGTGCCCCTACCAGGGCGACCAGCTGGGCAAACTTGTTCTGATATTGCACTGAGGCAGCTTCCGTGCGTTCCGGATTAACTTTCTTCCTGTGAGACATTTTCCAATATCTTTACTATATCCATATCTTCAATCGAAGCCTCCATCCTCAAACGTTCCTTTTCCATGACCGGCACGTCTACCAGGGCATCTATCTGTCCGGCCAATTCATCACGGTTGGCTGCCGGCAGTCCTATGACTTCCGGACTGATGGAGAGCAGCCGGTACTGTTTCTGATACTGTGTCTCCGGAAGTCTGACTGGGTCCTCCTTGTCCAGATTGAGCACCTTTGATTTCTGTGTGAGGATGTTGGATGCAATCTCATAGTCCTTGGTCGTCTTGGCGGCATCGAGTGCAAGATGATAGAGGGCGTCATATTGGTCGGCCGCCTTCTCCCGAAGCGCAGCCTTGGAGACATTTCTGTTGCAATAGAACATCTCGACAGCTTCAGAATATATTCCTGCGGCGCGGTCGTATGTGAAGTCGAACGGAGATGATGTGAGAAACTTGATTGTCTTCCTTTTACCGAATCTTCCGTCAAGTGAGTAGACCATTGTGAGAAGGTCAATGTAGATTGCTTCATTCTCTGTCAGCTTTCCTCTGCTTCCGGAAGATATGTATTCAGATATGCGGTTGAAGGCGTCCATGTCGGCAGTACCGCCGAACAAGTCGAGCTTTGACATGCTGAAGGATTTGTCCCGCGTCAGCTGCTGGAACTTCGTCACCGAATCGATGTCCCCCTTCTGCGCATTCCTGAAGATTTCCAGCTCTAACTTAGCCCGTTCCTGGAGTCCGCCTTGTCTGACGCATCGCGAAACGACAGAAGCTGGATTGAGCCACTGCAGATGAAACCAGTCAGGATCGAAGTTGAAATATCCGCAGATGTCCTGCTCAGACCAGTTAAGCGCCCCAAGTTTGCGCAAGGTATCTAAGTCCTTCTCTGAAAGACCTGCGGTGTTTATATCTACTATATCAATCTTTCCCATATTCTTCTATCAGTCTGGTTACTTCTGCCAGTTCCATCTCTTTTGCCTTCAGCCGTGCCTCCCTTTCGTCAAACAGATGCGGTTTGTTGCCTTTGCCGATTTCGCTACGGATTCTCCATATGGCACCCTGTAGATTTTTCTGTTTCTTCAGAAGTGCCACAATTGACATTTTCCTTAATGAGGATATCCTTTTCAACGATGCGAAAATAGGATGTTTTCCAAGGCAGGAATGATGCTCTTTGTAATAAGTAAATTCGGAAAGAATTTTCCGATTTTGCCTATAATTTTCTATAACTTTTTTTGCTGTGAGAAAACACTCGTCAAGAGTTTCGCAAGCGAAGAGTTCTTCATGCCCGTCCACGTAGTTGTGATATGCAGTTATCTTGTCGGCGGCAAGAATCTTCAGTTCAGGAGGGCAGGCAGGCTCTGCCAGGAACGGCCATTCGTTCCGGAACTGATTTGTCGGGAACTGTGCTGGCTCGCTGTCAGAAAATTTAGATAAGGTTTTCTGCAGAAGTCTCAGGTATCGTTCAGGGTTGAGCCGGACCAATGTTTCCAGGTGCCTGTTCGGTGCATATATATTCAAAAGCCGGAGTCCTTCCTGAACCCCGGCTCCTGACTGTAACCATTTGCCTACATCATTCATCAAGCAGAGTCTGAAGCAGGAGCGGTGTAATGGCTTCAAGTCCTGCAGCATTTGCCACGATGTACTTTTTCCTGATAAGGGCTTCCATGACGACATGTTCGCAAGGGTTTCCTCTGAGTACCGGTGTGACAAAATTGCCTTCCTTGAATGCTACTTCCACAGCCCGTCCACGCGATGTGACATACTTTTTCATGATTGCTTCCGGATCCTCCGTCTTTGCCTCTCCGAGCTGGATGGCCATGACTTCCTTGTCAATCAGGACCGGCAGCCTATTGTTGTAGTGCAGTCCGCCTTTTGCGTCCTTGAACACTACAGGCATCTGAAGCTCTTCGAAGCTTACAGGTGCACATGGAAGAGCCACAGCCGGAACGAATACGAATTTTTCCGCAACAGTCTCATCGATGATGAGGTCTGCCAGGACTTCCTGTATTGGCAAGTCTTCTTCTACAGAGACAATTTTCTTGTCCACTCCAGGGAGCATCTTGTTCCAGATTTTCTGCACAAGTTCCTCCTTGCCGGGATATGAGCAGATTACCAGCACGGTCTTCTGTTCGCTTTTCGCTGAGTCCTGTTCGATGGTCTCTGATGATTCCTTCTTTGTCCCTGCCGTGGTGTCCTGAACTTTTTCTGAAGAATCATTATCTACAGCAGCCTCCTGGACTGCTGCAGATTCATCAAGTTTTTTATTTGTCTTTTTGCCCATGATTATGCTCCTTCTACGACTTCGACGGCAGGTTCTGCAATTTCCGGAATTGCACCGGTGTATGTTCCGTGAAGGAACGGAGAGTTGAGTTCCTGTTTGAAAGTCAGAGTTCTTTTGACAGATTCATTGTTGTTGGTGGTTTCCACGGAGAGGAACAGAGGGTTGCACTTGCTTCCAGAGGCACTCATCTTGCCGGCGGCACTTCCGTCGCATGCCTTTGTGAGGATTACAACACCTTTGTTCATGAATGCTTCGACGCATCCCTTGATGTCGTCTGAGTCACCTGGATGTGAGAAGACAACGCCCAATTTACATCCACGGGCATCCGGATCACCGCTATACTCTTCTGTGAGGCTGATGGAACTTGGGGTTCCATATATGGCTATGGCCTTTGCCCCTTCCTTCAGTTCGTAATCTCCAGTAATCTTCGGGTCTCCGACAGTTCTGGACGGTTCTTTGACGATGTCGTCGACATCAATGACAATGATGTTCGGATCTTTAGGGATAGGGCATCCTGCCCCATCCCCGTTTTTCGGAATACTTACTTTTTTGTATGCCATAATAAAACAGTTTATTGGTTGTTAAGCCCCTTCTTCAGATTCGTCTTCCGCCTTTTCTGCAGATGCACCGCCGTTCGTCCAGGCGTCTCTCAATCTCGTAGGATCTGAAGCTATGCTGTCAGATGGGACATATCCGTCAGGAACAGCAGCATAGACCGCTTCCTCCACTTTGAAGCCGGTTGAAAGTGAATACTCACCGATGACGTGGATGTCATAGTCGTATTCTTTGATCTTCTGGACGCAGTTGGAGGCGTTGGCCAGATCAACAAGCTCCACAAAGTTCTCTTTCGGGGTTGCGAAGATGATAGGTGACCCGTACATTGATTCAAGAGGGATGAGAGAGAATGTCGTGAAGCGGATCTGTCCGTTGATCATCTCGCCGGTATATTTACCGTTGACGGCAAAATCAGCCCTCTGATATGCCTTGAGAAGCTCAGGTGCACAGTGGATTTCCATCTTTCCGGCAAAGAGTGAAGAGATTGAATCCACAAAGCCGTTGACATAGTCAAGCAGATCCTGGCCGGTCAGCGTATATGGGTCTTTTGCGGCCTTGTAGAAGTTCATCTTGCACTTAGGGTCTGACTTCCCTTCCACAAGGATGGTCTCATATCCGTCCATGGAATTCTTGGCCGCAGGTGCGTCATCGCCGTCGTTCTTTACACCGGCGTCCACGAATTTACCCTTACCGAGCATTGAGACAGTGATGTCTTCAAGTAGTTTCGGCATGATGTGCTCATTGATGATGTAATGGGTAATCGGCATTTCAGCCAAAGTCTTGCCTTGCTCGTACATGTAGAGCAGCCATGACGGGATGATGTCTGCCGGCTTGATGGACACATTTATCTTGTGCCTCCTGTACGGAATCCTGCGCGGTGTGAACTTGGCTTTGCCTTTTGGTGTCCATGCAGCAGTGAACTGCTGTGACACCTCGGTCATGATGGCCTGTGATGCGATGTAGTCAGTGTTGGACTGCACTCTGGTCATGTGTTTGGCGTCATTGAAACCGGCATACAGCCTTTTGGTGAGCAATTCCAGCCGCATTTTAGGTGGCATTGCCATCTGGAACTCGGCATTGAGGTCCGTCACGTCGATGGAACCGGCAACGGCATCCATCTGCATGAAGGCATGAGGGCTGTCCCCAGTCAGAACCTGAGAAGCAAGTTTGTTGTGCTTTGCTGCCATGTCAAGTCTGATAGCAGGTTTGGGGCTGCCTGCTGCAGATGCTCCGGGAGCCGGCTCTGGTTCCTCTACGAGCTTTGCAATCTCGCCCTGGAGTTTTTTGATGAGGGTGTTCTTGTCTGCCAGCTCCTTCTTGAGGGCTCCGGTGTGAAAATTCACAGCTTCATTGAAGAGATCCTGTGCTGTTTCCTGTTCACCTCCTTCGAAAGTGAAGTTCTCCAGCTTGAACAGGAAGCCCTCTCCGTAGTTGGTCCTGATAAGGTCCTTTTCTTCCTGGGAAAGCTCGACCTTGCCGTCCTTTACGGCCAGGTCGGTCTTGCCGAGAAGATGGGCGACCAATTTGCCCATCTTGATGTTTGAAAGAAATTTCTTTACTTCCATATAAAATGATTTTATGTTATTTGAATTCGGCCCTAATGAATACATTCTCAATACAGTCGGAAAGCGACTTCATACCGTCTGCCAGTCCGTTTGTGATGGCTTTTGACGCCGTGAACAAAGCTCCACTCAGTACTCCGTCTGCTTCTGTGTCCAGATTCTTGCGGTTTGCCCGGACTGATTCATGAAACTCATGTACGAGTTCGGACAATTCCTCCTGGCAAAGCCCGTATTTCCCTTCAAGAGCTTCCCGGTAAGCCCGGTTCTTGTCTTTGGATTCCGGAGCATATACGGAAATGATGCGGGTGCCGGTCTGCTTGTTTTCCCTGTCATCCAGGAATGAGGCGTATGCTCCGATGCTTCCTGCCTGTGAAAGACTGTTGTCAAGGAAAATGGCATCGCACCGTGAAGCTATCCAATATGCTGCTGATGCGACAGAGTCCGCGTGTACGATGATAGGTTTGCCCATCTCCTGGACTTTCCTGATTGCCTCAAGCATAGGAGGGACGGCATTGGATGCTCCTCCTGGGGAATCAATGTCAAGCACGAATCCTACGACATCATCCTTTTGAGCGAACTCAAGAAGATCATGTGACAGATCAAGAGTACCGACAGTGGCGCATCCCCAATATTTGGTTACAGGACCGTGCATCGGGATTACGATTACTTTCTTTGCAGCACCTTTAGTGTCTGCTTGAGCATCGTTGTAGTCCCCGTTTTCATTATAGGCAAGGGGAACATATTCCAGCATCGGAAATTCTGTCGGAGTCCTGGAAAGAAAATTCAGTGCCTGAGGCAGAAGGGCCTCGGCATCGGAAAGTAGCCAGCGCCCGCGCAATATGTCGAGAGCCAGCTGGGTGTTGTTCTGATGTCTCTGTCTTGTCATCTCATCCGTTTTATGCAAAAGTATAGATGACGCTTGGCGTAGAAAAGGACAGGTCTTAATCCCCGATAGTCTTATATTTACATGAAATCTTTATAAGTGATTCGGCCTCTGTCTTAAGATATGCTGGTAAATCCTTTGTGCCGAAGAATACTCTCTTTCCGTCAGAAAAGACTATTATAATGGCGAGACTGTTGTGTAGTCCGGGAATTATGTTCTTTAGACGACATCCGAACTCGATTGTTTTAAGTGTGCCTGAATCGGTCTGCTCATAAGTTTCCTTATAAGTTCCAGATGACGGTACCATGGGCAATTGGACAGGTAGTTGTTCTATGGCATTCAAGTCAATAATGTATGTTTCCTTTATAATTTTTATCATATGCACTCCTTTGTTAGATATTCTATATCCAATGATTCAAACATATAATATACTTTCCTCAGTAACTTTTTGGAGATAGCTTTCATCTTTGCCTGCTCTGAACGGTAGATTCTCTTGTGCAGCGCATCGTATGGGTCGCATCCGGCAAGCCCTCTGCTTATGATGAAAGCTTCAATGATTTCCTTTTTGCTGAATCCCTTTCCCTCAGCCTTCAAGTAGAACGTCTTCAGGTCAATGTCAAAGATTGCCGTCAGTCCGGAATTCAGGCGTTTCATGTCTCCGTCTGAGTAGTATATGAATTTGTTGGCAAGATTCTGGGTGGCATCATTCATCGGAAGCTTCAGTTCCAGGACATGCTCTCCATCCGGAACTCTTACCGGCCTTTCAGATTCGCGTACATGCGAAATCAGCAGTGCACCGAAGTCATGCGCACTTTTTACCATGCAGGCATCATCATTCTCAAAAGGAGGAAAGAGATACCGGAGATAATCTGTAAGCATGGCGTTTCCCGCCTTGAAAAATACCGTCATTTTCTCAAATTTAAAATTAGCACCCTATGTTTTCTATACTACAATAAACTACAAAACTACATCTGTGATTTTCAGACATTTAGCGGTTTTGAGAAAGCTACATTCTGTAGTTTTGTAGTTTTTCAGTTCCTTGTAGTCAAATAAATGTAGTTTTTCAACTACAAAAAAACTACACTTTTCTACATAAAACTACATGCTTTAAGTTTCTATTCTATTTATAATGAATAATATATAAAAATGTAGTTCAATGTAGTTCTTGTAGTTTGCATTTTGCCTCAAAATTTTCAAAACGCTTATTCAAAGATACGATTTTATTTCAATAAATACTTTATATGATGATATTTATTTCTGTTTTAATCAGTTTATTATAGTATAAATTCCTGTGCTTTAATCGTAGAACCTTACACTTTTTGTGGAACATCGTTTTGGTGCACAAAAAAGCAGCCCCGAAGGGCTGCCATAATTTGTGATACTTTATTTGCATAAAATCACCATGTTTTTGAGTTGCACCAGGCTTGCCACTCTTCCTCGTCAAAAGGGATGCGTCTGAGCATATGCATAGAGTCATGAAAAGAAATATTGACCAGTCCGGCGCAATGCAGGTGACAGATCATGCCGATAAGCACGGGTATATTGTTGTCAGGAACTCCCTGAAGATAATTCACCCACACCATCAGCGGCAGGCTGTCAATCCATGCGATATACTTGTTTTGCTCTTGAGCGATGAAAGTTGCATACCTATAGCGGAATTCATCAAGCTGCCTTTCCGTGCGGAGCAGGTATTTCTCATACTTATTCATCTTCCTGCACATCTGAAAATATTGAAGGTGGTGCCTGAACGATTATAGATTTCTCTTCCTCTTCGACATCATCATGGAATCCATTCTCTACATCAAGGCTTATGTCATAGTTCTGCAGCAGCATGTCATAGTCGAAAATCATGGCTGTATTGACAGTACTGCTTCCTGAATCCGGATTGCCTGGGGCATAGCTGGCCTGATTCTCAATTTTACGGAAGCGCATAGACAAAGCCGTACCGCAGAATTCTGGAGAATTGGCAAGGTAATATCTGAGACTGTCTTTTGGTATGATCTTTCCTCCTGATTCTTTACCTTCCTTGGAATACAGTTGTGCAATACGTTTGAAGTTGATGAAGAGGTATCTCTTTGATGGGCTGAGCTCCACAGGAGTTGTGGACTCTTTTATCTTTACCGGTTTTGCAGGACCTGGTTTGATATGATAATCCACCTTTATCCAAATTCTGCTTGATGCGGCAAGGATATCGACAGTCTCCCAGAATCCTGAAAGCTCGTTGTTTTCTTTGGTCTTGGCGTTTTGCTCGACACACATTGAAGCCGAGATGTCCAGGAGTTCACCATAAGTGAAAGGAAGCCCGGAATGTCTTTCCACACTCTTGAATGCGGCAAGCAGTGTCGCCCAGTTCTTCAGTGTCCTGTCCTCTACATTGTATTTGCGGACTCGGTCATTCAAATCGGCGACCGCCTCATCCCAGGAAAGCCTGAAATTGCCTTGGAAAATATTCCTCAGCTGGATAAGCTGTCCGGTCAGATGAGTGAGTCCGCGTCTCTCTATCAGCTTCAGAGCCTCGTAGTTCCTTTTCTCCTGGTCGGAAAAGACTGTCTTATTGAATGTCAGGAAAACAAGACGGTTGAACAATGCGATATCGGCTGTTGGCATCTCTTGGCCGCTCATCACCACTCCGCAGTCCACAGCAGTAGTCTCCCTTTTCTTGTCATTGTCCATATTCATCCTGGAACGGCCGGCACCGTCCCATAATCCCTTCAGAAATTCCCTCCTCTCCAGATCAAGATTATTCTTGTACTCGTCGAGATGCACAATAGCATTTGACACCTCTGCCACTGCTTCCGCAAGTGCAGCTTTGGTGGTATTGTTGATATTCGGTGCCTGATTGTTCGGAATGAAGAATGATGTAAGCGAATGCCCCAGTTCTGATTTACCTGTACCTTTCGGCCCGAAGAGATTCAGAATAGGGAAACTGGTCGTTGTCCCCACCACAATATCCTTGAACAGGGACGCAATCAGAAAGCACAGGGCAATCTTGGCGTTATTTCCGAACACTGTTATGAGCCGTTCAGAATAATCTTTCATCGTAACGTTGTTTGTTACGACATACACGAATTTTCTCTGATGCTGATAGCCATATATGTTGTCTTTCGTGTCAAGGGAGCATCCTGGCAAATAGAACTTCTGTCCCTTGATGTCTATTATCCCGAACTTGTCTGCGGCCACAAATGTCCCGTCGTCGAATCCTCCGTTTCCCCAGGCATAGAAGCCCCATTGCTTCTGCCATCCGAGCTGCTTGATTTCATCAGCAGACGGCATGTCATCATAAAGGTACTTCTTCAATAGTGTCATCTCCTCCTGTTTGGCCTCCCAAACGAAATTACCGGCACTTTCTGTCCTGGTCTTGAAATCTGTGAATGACACGAGTTCCGACTGATTGAACTTTATGACCGACTCCTGTCCCTTGCTGTTCCTGATTAGGAAGATCCTCTTTGCATTACGCTCATCCCTGATATGAAGAATCGGCTTGAACACGAAATTGCTCCAGCGTTTGTCCCCGGATTTGGCTCCAGCGCCGTAATAGCAGCTGTTCTTCTCGTAGAACCCATATTCAGCCAGCATATTGCCGGCCTTTTCGTTCTTGTCAAGCTTCCTGTTCCTCTCATTTGACGCCTTGACATACTCCGACCTCCATAGTCCACCGTTCTTGAACTCATTTTTGAAAAGTTCCAGATACATTTCCACTGCGTTCTGGTCTGTGCAGCATGCAAGGATTTGCGAAATCTCCACGATGACGGCAGATATTTCCGTCTGAGAACTCTTGCCGGACATCTTCCGCCTCGTAATCCATGGGATATAGTCGAACGTGCAGCGTTCCAGGCATTCGTCCCAGTCTTTGGAGTGCATCATAAAATACTCATCAGGATCCTTGCCGGCAGGAAGTTCCATCACCCTCACGGCAAATCCTGCTTCTGTAAACCGTCTTCCGTTTTTCTCGACAGCAGATATGCCGGCATTGTCAGTGTCTCCGCAAATGATGATTTTCTTTGCCTTTTTCCTCTTCAGAATTTCTATCTGCTCGTCAGTCAGGGATGTCCCCATCGGAGCCACTGCATACTCCTGGCCTATCTGATGCAGCCTTATTACATCCGGATTGCCTTCACAGAGTATGGCTGTCTCCAGTGTTGCAATTTTCCGTTGTGCCTGGAACAGGCCAAACAGAGTTTCTTTTTTATGGAACAGGGGAGTCTCGCTTGTATTCAGGTATTTTGCCACACCGTCTTTTGTCCCGATGTATCTTCCTGTGAATCCTGTTACATATCCGGTGCTGCTGAATGTTGGGAAGATTACCCTTTGCCTGAAAGTGTCATATAGCTCTCCTGAGTCTTCATTACGTTTGATCACTCCAGCTTCAAGTAGCAGCCTGTCATCCTTCCATCCGATATTCCTCAGATGTTTGAGCAGCACATTTCCATCCGGGGCATATCCTATTCCAAATTCTGCAACAGTCTTCCCGTTCCATCCACGTCTGGAAATATAATCCTTGGATACTGGGAGGTTGACCATGGACACAAAGAACTCGTGTGCGGCTCTGTTGATGTTGATAAGCTGCTCTTTCTTGAAGTATGCCTCCCGTTCTTCCGGGGTCATCTCCCTCTTCTCGTACCTTATGCCGTTCTTTTCTGCCAGGTATTCCAAAGCTTCAGGATAGGTGTATCCCTTGGATTCCCGGATAAAGGTTATTGCATTTCCCCCTTTACCGCAACCAAAACAGTGATATAGGTTTTTGGTTGCAGACACATTGAAGGAAGGAGTCTTCTCCCCATGGAACGGACAGCAGCACACATAATTTCCTCCGCTGCTCTTTTTCAGTTCAATTCCCTCTGCCTCAAGCACGGACACAAGATCCAGTTCCAGAATCTGATTTACTATATTCTCCGGTATCATTTTATCCCTTCCTGAAAAAATATTAATTATATTGACTTATTGCTCCTTGATAAACTGTGCAGCAGTCATCTTTTGCCTATCATTAACGAAAGAAAATCCTGAAGTTCTATGATTTTTCATCCTCCAGGAGCAAGTCATTTATCTTGTCTATGATCCTGTCAAGATCTTCTATTGTGTCTTCCAATTCAGACATCTGATGGAAGAGGTTCGCGCCATCACTGCAGGACTTCCTTATTTCAAACTCCTTGTATCGTTCTTCAAGTATTTTCTGATAGTTGTTCAGAGCTGCCTGTATCTGCAGCAGCTCTTTTCGTTGTACGCCCAGCATGGGCATGCTCTAACGGGTGAAAGTCCCGAATGCGCCCTA
>CAMWUW010000052.1 GCA_947177525.1 uncultured Bacteroidales bacterium
TTCAAACACAGAATCCGTGTCGGCATCGCTCTCCCCGACAGCCACAGGTACTCCGGGCTTTATTATCCCGGCTTTTTCAAAAGCAATCTCAGGAAGAGTGGTGCCAAGCATATCGCAGTGGTCCAATCCGATGTTCGTGATTACAGAGAGCACAGGAGAAACAATATTAGTACTGTCCAGACGTCCTCCGAGCCCTGTCTCAATCACAGCAATGTCCACGCCGCATTCCGCGAACCAGCAAAATGCCATCATGGTTGTAATTTCAAAGAAAGAAAGGTCAAGATGGTCAAAAGTTTCACTCCACTTCTGCACGAAATCCCATACTTCCTGCCTGGAAATGAGACGCACTTCCCCATTGCCGTCCCTGATTCTCATCCTTTCCCTGAAATCAAGTATATGAGGGGAGGTGTAAAGGCCGGTACGCAGCCCGCATGACGACAAAACGGAGGCCAGCATATTGGAAACAGAGCCTTTACCGTTTGTTCCCGCCACATGGATTATATCATATTTCCGGTGGGGGTGCCCCGCCAGGCTGTCAAAAAACTCCATATTGGCAATTCCCGGCTTATAGGCACCTGCGCCTGTTTTTTGATATGAAGGGAATCTGCGGAACAGGTCCGCTATCATTTTGTCATATTTTTCTTCAGAAAAAACATTGTCCATATTCATGTTTTCGTTTGTTTGAATCGCAAAAATACTTATTTTTACGGATTCATAATTAAACGGTCCCGGAAAACCGGGAGCAGACAACGCATATTCTATGGAACAAAAGGTATCTGCCTTATATTCGCATTATATAATTGACGGAGTACGCCAGAATGCGTCCCCGGCCGAACTGCTCGCAGAATGCTCCGAGGCTTCTGACAGACTGACTGAAAAATGTACGGGCGACTACGCCGACATAATAGACGAAAGTCCGGAACCGCCGTTGGCGGCCTTCAGCAGCAATGAATCTTCTGTCGAAGAATATCTACGGCTGACTTCTGAAGCGGACATTCCGGAAAGGCCTTTTCCTATTCTCTATCCGGAATCATTCACGACGCTAAAGATTGCGGAAAAGCTCATAGACATGATTTGGAGGGAAGGACACTTCAGGCTCGGAAACCTGCGCATAAATGCGGAATGGAAATGGGACATGTCTCCGGTAGGCAATATGTCGGCATTCTACAAATCGGCAAGCGCGGCCAGCACATATCTTTATGACATAGGTGTAAGGCTGTCAGACTACAGCTTCAGCGTATGCACGTCCGGGGAGCGTTTCATTGCAGAAGCATGGCTTCCGGAAAAAGAGCCGGACACAGAATGTCCGGGAGACGCAGCCGGAACACCTGACGCCGACAATGAGTTCTTCTGCCAGGAAATTCCGTTCAGGCTGCCATACGAAAGCAGGCATCCATGGGCCGGAGCAAGCCGGAAGTGCAGCAGCCGTTTTCTTGAAGATGCAGGCGGCATGCTCATATATATACCGTTCGACACATGCAGATACAGGCTCGGAGGCTCCCTGCTTTCATGGACGTCGGGACATACAGGAGGCCAGCCTGCCGGAATACAGGACCCGGACTATTTCATAGACTGCTATGAAGTTGTGCGTGAGCTTGTGGAAGACGGCATCATTCTGTCCGGAGCTACAGTTGCGGACGGCGGGCTCATCACTGCTGCTGCCGGAATGCTCGCCGGAGACGAAGGGCTTGACCTTGACATAAGCGGCCTTCTTGCCTCGTTCAGGGAAGACGACCCGGTCAGGATACTGTTCGGAGAAGTGCCCGGCACACTGGTGCAGGTCAGTGACGGCAATCTGGATTATTTCGACTCGCAATTGCTTCTTCAGGACGTTGCCTACTACCCCGTAGGGAGATTCTCAGGCTCGCACAAAGGAATCTGCATTGCAGAAAGTGCAAGGGCCGGTGTGGCAGATATCATAGCCTCTCTGCTGGAACAGACGAGCGAAGGCGAAGATTAACGGCAGCCTGACAGGAAAATATGAAGTAATCCATCGTTATCTGAAGAAAAATCATTAATTTCGCGGCGGATTTTCCTCATTTTTACAAAATTAGGCCTACCACAAGAATATATTCACTATAAATCAAATACTTAAAAAGCTTATGGAAAATAACAAGAAACGGGTTTATTGCTTCGGCGGCAAGACTGCTGAGGGCGACGGATCCATGAGGGAGCTTCTCGGAGGCAAAGGTGCAAACCTTGCCGAAATGTGCAAGCTGAACATCCCTGTTCCGGCAGGTTTCACAATCACTACTGAGTGCTGCACCGAGTACTACGAGTTGGGAGGCGGCTACAATGAGGCCCTCAAGGCTGAGGTTGCAGATGCGCTCAAGAAGACCGAGGAAATCATGGGAATGAAGTTCGGCGACAAGGAGAATCCTCTTCTGGTGAGCTGCCGCTCAGGCGCAAGAAGCTCAATGCCTGGTATGATGGACACCATCCTCAATATCGGTCTCTGCTCAGAGACTATTCCGGGCATGATTGCAAAGACCAATAATCCACGTTTCGTCTACGACGCATACCGCCGTCTCATCATGATGTATTCAGACGTTGTGATGGAGAAGGCCGAGGGCATCGAGCCTGCAGACGGCCAGGGAATCCGCCAGCAGCTCGACAGGATGATGGAAGAGCTGAAGAACGAGAAAGGATACGCTTCGGACACTGACATCACAGCTGATGAGCTTAAGGAACTTTGCGTAAGGTTCAAGGAAAGAGTAAAGGAAGTCCTTGGTGTTGACTTCCCTGATTCTGCCGAAGCACAGCTCTGGGGTTCAATCGGAGGAGTCTTCAAGTCATGGAACGGAAAGAGGGCAATTGCATACCGCAAAATCGAGGGCATTCCTGATGATTGGGGCACTGCAGTGAACGTACAGTCAATGGTATTCGGAAACATGGGTTCCACTTCCGCTACTGGCGTGGCATTCTCACGTAACCCTGCCAACGGAGACAACAAATTCTACGGAGAGTGGCTCATCAATGCACAGGGAGAGGACGTGGTTGCAGGTATCCGTACCCCTAACCCGCTCAATGAGGCAACCAAAAACCCTCACAACCAGCACCTTGAGTCTCTTGAGACAGCTATGCCTGAGGTTTATGCCGAACTTGACGGCATCCGCCTCCACCTTGAGGAGCACTTCCGCGACATGCAGGACATTGAGTTCACAATCCAGGACGGCAAGCTCTGGATGCTCCAGTGCCGCGTAGGAAAGAGGACCGGTATCGCCGCCCTCAACATGGCAATGGATATGCTTGAGGAAGGAATGATTGATGAGAAGACAGCTGTCATGCGTGTGTCACCTGCACAGCTTGATGAGATTCTCCACCCTATCCTTGACCCTGCTTCAGAAAAGAAGGCAAGCGTAGTAGCAAACGGTCTGCCGGCATCTCCGGGCGGAGCAGTAGGTGTAATAGCCTTCACTTCAGAGGCTGCAATGGAGGCAAACGCAAACGGCATCAAGACTATCCTTGTACGTGAGGAGACTTCACCTGAGGACGTTGAGGGAATGCGTGCCTGCGCAGGTATCCTCACACAGAGGGGAGGTATGACTTCACATGCTGCCCTCGTGGCCCGCGGATGGGGCAAATGCTGCATCGTAGGATGTGAGGCAATGCACATTGACCTTGAGAACAAGGTTATCAAATTCAAGGGAAGCGACAAGGAATATCACGAGGGAGATGTTCTTTCACTCAACGGTGCAAAAGGATATGTATATGACGTGAAGATTGACACAATGGATGCATCAGGCAATCCGCGCTTTGTCAAATTCATGGAAATCGTTGACAAATTCCGCACTCTCGGAGTACGCACAAATGCAGATACTCCTGAAGATGCAGCACGCGCCATCGGATTCGGCGCAGAGGGTATCGGCCTGTTCCGTATCGAGCACATGTTCTACGGCCAGAACTCAGAGACTCCTCTTGCAAAGCTCCGCAAAATGATTCTTTCAAAGACCGACGAGGAGAGAAAGGCAGCCCTTGCAGAACTTGAGCCATATATCAAGGCAGCCGTAAAGGGCACCATGAAGGTTATGGACGGCAAGCCTGTAACATTCCGTCTTCTTGACCCGCCTCTCCATGAGTTTGTTCCTCAGTCACAGGACAAGAGGGAGGAACTTGCAAACGAGCTCGGAATCACAGAGGGCGAGATTGAGAAGAGGGGCGAGTCGCTCCACGAGGTAAACCCGATGATGGGTCACCGCGGAGTACGTCTCCACATCACATATCCTATGATTTCAGAGACTCAGTTCAGGGCTATCTTCACAGCTACTGCAGAGCTCAAGGCCGAGGGTCTGAACCCTATGCCGGAAATCATGATCCCTGTGACAATCTCCGAAAGGGAGCTGCGTTTCCAGAAGGCAATCTGCGAGAAAGTACGCGCAGAGGTTGAGGCTGCAAAGAACACTACCATCGAATACAAGTTCGGTACAATGATAGAGATTCCTCGCGCTGCCCTTACTGCCGACAGGATGGCAAGGACCGCTGAATTCTTCTCATTCGGTACAAATGACCTTACTCAGATGACATTCGGATTCTCACGTGACGATGTAGGAACTTTCATGGGCGAATATCTCGGCAACAAGATTCTGGATGCTGATCCGTTCAAGACACTTGACACCAAGTCTGTCGGAAGACTCGTTGACCATGCAGTCAAGGACGGCCGCTCAGTCAAGGAGAACCTCAAGTGCGGTATCTGCGGTGAGCACGGAGGAGATCCGGCATCAGTAGAATTCTGCTACAAGATCGGGCTCAACTACGTGTCATGTTCGCCGTTCAGGGTGCCGATTGCACGTCTTGCAGCGGCCCAGGCTGCGATCAAGAACGCATAAATAAAAAAAAGGCAGTCCTGAACTGCCCTTTTGAAGAGATTCCCCCTGTTACAGATGTTGTAGCAGGGGGAAATTTTGTATTCACGAATTATGCCCGCTCATCAATCAGTTTCCTGTGTAGTGCTTGATTTCAAATTCACCTGAGAGGATTCCGTAGCCGTTTTCGGCAAGTGATTCCAGTTCATTCTCACCAGGATAGATTTCCACAGGAGCTATAAAATCAACGCGTTCTTTCACCTGAGACACCAGGGATTCACTGTAGGCAACGCCTCCTGTAAGTATTATGGCATCGACCTTTCCGCACACAACAGCAGAAAGCGCTGCTATATACTTGGCGATAGACAGACAATAGCCTTTCAGGAACACATCACATTCCGCATCTCCGGCCGCAGCCCGCGCAGTAAGTTCACGGAAGTCATTGGTACCGAAATATGCAACGCCGCCGCCACGTCCGACAAGGCGTTTTTTTATTTCTTCCTTTGTATATTCGCCACTGAAGCACATATCAACGAGAGGAAAGCCAGGCACACTGCCGGCACGCTCCGGACTTATAGGGCCGTCTCCTCCCAAAGCATCATTTGTGTCAATCACCAAGCCACGGCGATGAAGGGATACAGATGTACCGCCGCCCATGTGTGCAACGATGACTGTGACGTCCTTGTTGGTACGGCCAATGCTTCTGGCATATCTGCGCACCATGGCACGAGAATTCAGGGCATGGAACAACGTTCTTCTCGGGAACTCAGGCAAACCTCCTATTTTTGCTTCTGGAACCATCTCGTCTGCCATAGGAGGATCTGCAATAAAGGCACGGCATCTTTCAGAAATGCCGGCGGCATCCCGGAGAGCATTTACCTCAACAGCGACATCATCTGCAATAAGGGCACTCAGATTGCAGGCGTGCACTCCGTCACGTCCAGCCAAAAGTGCCTCCTTCATCTGTCCATTCACTTCATACACACCGGTACGGATCGGAGTAACCAATCCTCCCCTTGCCATGACAATGTCAATGCTCTCCAAGGCAATTCCTCTCTTTTCCAAAAAATCCGTGATGGCATCACGGCGCATTATGTCCTGTTCCATCACGGAAGAGTATTTCACAAGTTCGTCAGCAGGATGCGAAAGGTTCTGCTCGAACATTTTGTTTCCGGCATCATAAAAACCTATCTTGGTCGAGGTGGAGCCGGTGTTAATTACCAGTATTCTACCTTTCATGCAAGTAAATTTTTTAAAAAGTTAAAGTACAAATTAAGTAAGGCCGGCCGAACAAGACGTCAGCCAGCCTTTATGAAAATCATCTATTTTACAGATAATGCCGCAATTGCTATTGAATTAAGTTTTGTATCTATGCTGTCTGCACGGCTCGAAAGCACGCAAGGAACTTTAGCACCGACCATCATGCCGGCCTGTTTCACGTTTGCAGCAAGCTTTGAGTTCGTCTTGTAGAACACATTGGCGGACTCGATGTTAGGGAAAAGAAGACAATCCGCATCACCTGCCACAGGACTTACAAGTCCCTTTATCTCAACAGATTCCTTGTCAATTGCCACATCAAGGGCAAGAGGACCGTCTGCAATGCAGTTCTTTATCTGTCCCCTGTCGACCATCTTTGAAAGCATGGCCGCTTCCTGGCAGGCCGGCATGCTTGTCAGCATCTGCTCGGTTGCTGCAATTATGGCGACCTTAGGCTTTGCGATTCCGGCCGAACGCGCGGTGTTCACAAGATGTTCCATGATTGTCTTCTTCTGATTGAAATCTGGTGCAGGAATAACAGCCATATCACCGACAAAGAGGAGCTTGTGGTAATTAGGGTTCTCTATTACGGCACAATGTGTCAATATACCTTTCGGAGGAAGAAGGCCGGTTTCCTTGTTCAGGACTGCACGCAGGAACTTGTCAGTGGAGCACAGGCCCTTCATCAGAAAATCACCCATTCCCTCACGGACCATGGATACCGCCTGGGCAACCGAAGGCAGTTCATCAGGATTGTGCACAACCGTAAATTTGGCAATGTCAATTCCCTCCTCACTGCACACATTCTCAATCATGCAGCGGTCACCGACAAGAGTAACCTCCACAAGACCAAGGTCAATGGCCTGGCTTGCAGCTGAAATTGTATGGCCGTCAACACCCCAGGCCGCAATCATTCTTTTCTTCGCCTCCCTGCTCTTGAGCTCAGCGAATATGTCTTCAAACTTAGTAAACATCCTATCTGTTTTAATTATTATTCATCTTCATTCTGCACTATATGCATAGTGTCACGCGCAATCATAAGTTCCTCGTCAGTAGTTATGACGGCAACCTTCACCTTGGAGTCAGGCAATGAAATCATGACATCACGGCCGGTTGCGACATTTGCCTCATAGTCAAACTTGACACCGAGGTAAGTCAGGTTCTCGCATACCCTGCGGCGCAGGCGGCTGTTGTTCTCCCCGATGCCTCCAGTGAAGACGATCAGGTCAACTCCGTTCATTGCAGCTGCATAGGCACCGATGAACTTGGTTATGTCATACGTGAGCTTCTTGAGCGTGAGCTTAGCCTTCGCATCACCGGCATTGGCAGCCTCATTAAGGTCACGTGCATCAGAAGAGACACATGAAAGTCCGAGGAAGCCGCTTTTCTTGTTCAGGACACGGCTCATCTCCTCTGCAGTAAGTCCCTCCTTCTCCTGGATATAAGTCACCACGTCAGGATCCACATTGCCGCAGCGGGTACCCATTATAAGTCCTTCAAGAGGAGTGAAACCCATAGACGTGTCAATGGATTTTCCGTTAAGGACAGCAGCAATGGAACTTCCGTTGCCAAGGTGGCAGGTAATTATCTTTGAGTATTCCAGATCAAGTCCGGCAAACTTGGCTCCCTTACCGGAGACATATTTGTGGCTTGTTCCATGGAAACCGTAACGGCGGATGCGGTACTTGTCGTAGTACTCATAAGGGAGTGCATACATATACGCATAAGCCGGCATTGACTGGTGGAAAGCAGTATCGAACACTGCAACCTGCGGCACCGTAGGGAGTGCGGCGGAAACTGCCTTTATGCCAAGGATATTGGCAGGATTGTGCAGAGGGGCAAAAACTGAACATTTTTCCACCTGGGCCACAACCTCATCGGTTATGAACTGGCTGCACACAAACTCCTCAGCTCCATGGACTACACGATGCCCCACAGCCTCAATGTCCTCAAGAGTAGTCAAGACTCCGTAGTCCTTGTCCATAAGAGCGTCAAGGACAGCCTTGATTCCGACGGTATGGTCAGCCACCGGCATCTCTTTTACAAATTTCTCCTTGCCGGCAGCCTGATGCTTCAGACAACCGGTCTCCATGCCGATTCTCTCGACAAGACCCTTGGCAAGAAGATCGTACACGTCATCGTCTTTCATATCAAGCAACTGATACTTCAGCGATGAACTTCCGCAATTAAGTACTAAAATTATCATATTGTTACAATTTATTGTCCGGATACAAACGGAAAATGCAATATAGTTTTCCCGGCCTGTCAGCTGCAAATTAAAAAATCGCAAAAAATCCGGTCGGGCAGCGCAAAGTTATAAAAATAATCGCTACTTTAGCAAAAAATAGGAACGAAATGAAAGTGGAGAGAGACATTGCGGGATTCTCGTTGCCGTTTGCCGCCGGAGTCATGGCGGCAGTCTATGCCGGAGACATTTCCGGGACCTGTCAAATGCATTTTTCTGCAGCGGCAATTTTTGCAGCATGCCTATTCACCGCCGTGCTTATGCAGCGCAAAGGGAAAAGGAGGAGGCCGGAGGAAATATTCTTCCTGGCAATGTGTGCAGCCTTCGCCTGCGGCATCTTCACAGGCATGACAGGACACATGCTTGCATGCAGCACAATTACAGGAAACATACTTGCCGGAATGCATCTGACGGCAGCAGCAGAGCAGATGGGCCATGCAATAGATGCACTGCCGTTTGATTCCGGCGACACTAATGCAATTATAAAGGCACTTCTCACCGGCAACCGCTCCGGGCTTACCAATGAGATACAGGATGCATTCAGAAACAGCGGTGCCTCACATATCCTGGCCCTGTCCGGCCTGCATCTCGGCATAATTTATATGGCAATCCGAAAAATTCTGGCATTCACCGGCAATCATCCGGCAGCAGCATGCACGCGCTCCGTCCTGACCGTGGTTTTCTGCGGCATGTATGCAGCGGCTACCGGGGCAGGACCGTCAATCACAAGGGCATTTCTGTTCATCCTGCTCGGAGAGACTGCCAGGGTGACAGGAAGGAGGACTTCCACTGCCGGCATAATGATGGCAGCCCTGACTATACAGATGACAGCATCTCCAATGTCCGCAGCACAGGCCGGCTTCCAGATGTCTTACGCGGCAATGGCAGGAATTGCCTTCATATATCCTGTCTTCAGAAAAATCTGGGACAAGGACACGGCTGAATCCAATCGTGCAATTGCCTGCATCGGAAAACTTCCGAGGATAATCTGGAACTCTGCCGCCATATCCATATCCTGCCAGCTCACGACAGGACCGGTTGCCTACCTCTATTTCGGCACGTTCCCTCTTAATTTCATTCTGACCAATCTGATTGCAGTTCCTCTTACCGGAGCCGTCATTCCGGCAGCACTTGCCGCCCTGTTTTTGTCTTATGCGGGAATATGTCCGGATTTTCTGCTGTACGTGCTGGAGGCTGCCGTCCGGACACTGCACACGTCGCTTGAGATAATAGCAGGAATGTAAACGTAACTATTGCTGCATTTCCTCAAGGACGAAGCCGTCGGAGCACCAGGTGCAATAGGCAGTCCCGTCATCATAGATAAGGCATCCCTCAACGCCTGCCGAAGATGCGAGAAACTCCTTTGAAGCTTCAAGACCGATCACCATGCAGAAGGTGGCATAGGCATCGGCAAGCATGCCGTCAGGAGCAATGACAGTTGCGCTAAGAAGAGAATGCTCCACAGGATATCCCGTGCGCGGATCCACAGTATGCGAATACTTTTTTCCGTCACGGATATAGAATTTACGGTAATTCCCTGAAGTAACCACACCGTGAGGTCCCTCCGGGACTCTGAAGATTCCCTGAATCTGCACGCCGGGATCATTGTTGCCGTCAACCGGACGGTCAATCCCGAGTGTCCAAGGCTGTCCCTGCGGATTCTTTCCGTCACAGAAAATCTCACCTATGTCCACAAGCATATCATGAACTCCAACAGAATAAAGATATCTCGCCACCACATCGCAGCTGTATCCCTGTGCCACGGCATTATAGTTAAGCTTTGGCAAAGCGGCTCCGGCATCCGGAAGAAGCATATCCACCGGATCAAGCATGCCGTCTCCGGAAATTGCACCCGCAATGTCTTTCCTGAGGCGTCCCATTCCGGACACGCCCAATATTTGTGAGACTTTTTCGTCAGAAGGCATGGAATCACCGGTAAATCCGAAGCCCCAGATGTCATACAGCGGTGCAGAAGCCACATCCACCACTCCCGAAGTAGCTTCATAGATGTCATACGATTTTTCATAGACATCAATGAACAGGCTGTCAGGCACAATCGGCTCTCCGCAATTGAAACGGCTGAGCAGAGAGTTCTTGTTGTACCCGGACATTGACCTGTCGATATTGCGCAAGATGCTGTCCACCGAGTCCCTGACCGTCCCGACAGGAACTTTAAGACCGTCTGCATTGAATTTGACCGTATATGTCCCTCCCTGCGCATATCCGGAAATTGTCACATATTTTTCCTGCGGAGTGCATGCGGCCCAGAAGGTTGTGCACAATAAAAAAGACAAAAGCCTGCCCTTGCGGAACAAATAACTAATTCTCATAATTTTCATCATAAAATTTTTCCGCACTGTGCGGAAAGGCAAAGTATTTGTACAAATATAGCGGTTTTTCAAATTAAAATATCCATCTTTGCAGGATTACACATTTAAAATCAAGAAGGGAAATGAGCCTAAGAAAACTGAATTCAGCGATTTTGGCCGCAATGATGATTTTGGCCGCAGTTTCATGCAACGACGATGATGACACCCAGGTGTCACCATCCTTGAACGGATCTCTAAGGATAACAGTTCCGGCATTCGTTGGACCGGAAGCCGTTGTAAATATGAAACACCGCGGAGTGACCCATCCTGAAGGCAATGGCATAGGCTATTATTGGAAAGTCAGTCCAGTCATGACAAAGAGCGATACAACAAGACTTGAAAACGGACTGGACAAGGACGGGAAAGAATCAGACGGGCATTTCACATATAAGTTCCCGGACTCTCTCGGAACATATACAATATCCTGCAGCGCCTTTGCGTCCGGCTATGCAACTTCCTCCGGAAAAGCATATATTGAAGTGGTAAAAGGAGGAATTGACGGTTCCATCACAGGGATAGACTTTTCCGGCTCCGGAGCAATAACAATAGAAGGCAAGACCTATCCTGTCACCAGAATCGGAGGGACAGAATGGCTGAGACGCAACATTGCCACAGCAGGTACGGGACTGCCGTATCAGAACTGCAGGGCCATGGACGATGTGCTTGGAAGGTACTACAGCTGGGAGGAGGCCGTCAGAATATGTCCGCAGGGATGGAGGCTGCCTACAGATGAGGACTGGGCTGAACTGGCAAAGGCTGCCGGAGCCTCAGGGGAGCATGAGAAATTCCAGACTATACCAGGAGTGGCTGCGGCAATTATGGGTGACGCTGAATTCAACGGAACAAGAATGTGGGAATATTGGCCCGAAGTCGGAGAGATTACAGATGCCCAGAAGACCTCAATGATTCCTGCCGGGTTCGTTACGCTCGGAAGCCGCAGTGAGCAAGAGAAAGTGGACGAATATAAGGAATATAATTATCCCAATGCTGCTTTCAAGGGCATAAGAGAATATGCTGTATTCTGGACCGGAGACAAAGTTGAAGGAGATGAAGGCAAGGCATACTATAGGTATCTGATTGCAGACCAGCCGGACCTTATGATAAGCAAAGGTGACATAAATGCATTCGGGGCATCTGTAAGATGTGTGCGCGACGCACAGTAACGGCAAAATTTTTCACTTGAATCTTGAATATGAGCGGCCTGAAAGTATTGACAGGCCCTCTTTTTTATAAACTTTTTAATAAATTTTGAAAACATGAAAAAAGGATTAATAGCACTGGCTGTTGTTGCGGTCATATTTTTTGCCTGCTTCGCATGGGTGAAGAACTCATATAACAGGATGGTAACTGCCGAAGAAGGAGTGAGCGCAGCATGGTCACAGGTTGAAAATGTATATCAACGCAGGGCAGACCTCATTCCGAACCTTGTGGCAACAGTCAAAGGATATGCTGAGCATGAGTCCGCAACTCTTGAAAATGTAATAGCAGCCAGGTCCAATGCAACAAGAGTCACAATCGATCCGGAAAATCTTTCCGCAGAAGAAATCGGAAAATTCAGTCAGGCGCAGGGTGAACTTTCCAATGCCCTGGGGAGACTTCTCATGATTACAGAAAACTATCCGGACCTGAAGGCCAACAAGAATTTCAGTGATCTTCAGGCACAGCTTGAGGGCACGGAAAACAGAATTGCGACAGAAAGGATGAAATTCAACGAGTCTGCAAGAGCGTACAACACTATGATACGCCGTTTTCCATCCAATATAATTGCATCAGTTTTCGGTTTTGAGAAAAAAGGATATTTTGAGGCCCAGGCAGGTGCGGAATCTGCTCCGAAAGTAGAATTCTAAATTTTCATTTTGAAAAAGTATATCAAATATATTATTGCTGCAGCAATCATTGCTGCGGCATCCGTAAATTCGTCCGCAATCCCCGGAAAGCCCGTACCGGAAAGGCTTGTCAATGATTTTGCCGGATTGTTTACAGCATCTGAAACAGCTGCATTGGAACGTGTGCTGACTGCTTTTGACGACTCCACTTCAAACCAGATAGCAGTTGTAACCGTAAACGATCTTGAAGGATATGAACCTGCTGAATACGCTACCAGAATCGGTATCGGATGGCAGGTCGGGAGCAAAGACTTCAACAACGGCATCGTCATACTCGTGAAACCGAAAGATTCTTCACCGGGCAAAGTATTCATTGCTGTGGGATACGGACTTGAAGGAGCGATACCTGATGCGTATGCAAAACGGATCATTGACTCAGAAATGATTCCGAGATTCGCAGCAAACGACTATTTCGGAGGTGTTTCAGCAGGATGTGCAGTCCTTATGAAACTTGCATCGGGTGAAATTTCAGAGCCTCGCGGCCATGAAGATGAGGATATTCCTTGGCAGATAGGCCTGGTACTTGCCTTGCTTTTCGTCATCATCATCCTTTGGATTGCCAAGAAAAACGGCGGAGACGGCCCGAACAGAGGGAGAAGAAGGGTAATCTATACCGGTCCTATAATAACAGGAAGAGGCCACGGTTTCGGAGGAGGTCATGGAAGCGGCGGCTTCGGCGGCTTTGGAGGAGGTTCCTTCGGCGGAGGAGGAGCAGGAGGAAGCTGGTAAGAGAATCAGCGCAAGTCGGTCACAACCCAAGTCTTGCCAAAATTTGTCTCCGGACGGAAATATGAGGCAGGCTTCAGTGCTGACGAAGTCATTGAAATCACTTCCATCTTCACCACAGTTCCGTCTGAAAGGCTGAATTTCCCTTGAATCAAAATACCGGCAGAGGTCATTACGATCTCTGCCTTTTTTATTCCGCAATCAGTTTTAGCTGAAAGTACATATATCCATCTTCCGTTTGACGAAGATGATTTTTCAACATCAAACGCATCTCCAAGCCTCATAATGAGCAGGGCAGGATTTGCAGCATAGCCTGCCGGGCCGTCTTCAACCGGCTCGGCAACGGCCTCCATGGCTTCATTGTCTATAGTCCACAATGTATGACCGTCACAGAAACTGTCCAGTCCGCCTGCTGTCATCCTGTACGAAGTGCCCTGCACCTGGACAACGGCATCTCCCTTGACCAAAGTACCGTGAAGCGTAAGTTCATAACGGCACTCGACCATGACACAGGAGTTAATGAAACAGTCCGTAAGTTTTTCCATGGGAGATGAGTACCCTACGGAAGACACGGAAAACACCATGAAAAGAGAAAGCAATATTCCGGACACCTTATTCATAAATCACTGCTGCATAAAAGGAGCAATTACCTCTTCAAGTTCAATCAAGTCAGCCACAAGGACCTGACGCGGCTTCGAGCCTTCCTGAGGCCCGACTATTCCGGCTGCCTCAAGCTGATCCATCACACGTCCGGCGCGTGCATATCCCATGCCCATCTTCCTCTGAAGGTCTGAGGTCGAGCCTTTCTGAGTCTGCACAACAAGCCTGGCAGCATCCTCAAACAAAGGGTCAATATTCTGCATGTCAATCATTCCGCCTCCAGACTCACCATCCTGCGATACAGGCACAGGCAAGTAATAAGGAGTGTTGTAGCACTGCCTGTATCCGGTCTGGCTGCCTATGAAGGATGTTATCCTGTTGATTTCCGCCATGCTGACGAGTGCGCACTGGACACGCTCCATTTCCACTCCGGCATAATACAGCATATCTCCCCTTCCGATAAGATTCTCGGCTCCGCTTGTATCAAGGATAGTAGAGGAATCAATTCTTGAAACAACCCTGAAAGCAATCCTCGTAGGGAAGTTTGTCTTGATAAGTCCGGTAATCACATTCACGGAAGGACGCTGCGTAGCAATTATGACATGGATGCCGGCAGCCCTGCCCTTCTGTGCAAGACGCACAATGGAAGACTCTATGCTCTTGGCTGATTTCCTTGCCTCAGGCCCGGTTCCTCCTGCCATGGTAAGGTCAGCATACTCATCAATCACAACGACAAGATAAGGCAGATACTTGTGTCCGTCCGTAGGAAGCAGACGGCGGTCCTTATATTTCTCATTGTACAATTTCAGATTGTTTTCACCGGAAAGGGAAAGAAGCTTGTAGCGCTCGTCCATCTCAATGCACAGTGAATTGAGCACAGCCTCCGCCTGCTTAGGGTCTTTGACAATAGCATTTGACCTTTCATCCTGCTCGCTTGCCGCCAAAGGGAGCACCGCGAGGTAGTGTTTGATAAGCGACTCATAGGCAGTGAACTCCACCATCTTAGGGTCAATGAACACGAATTTGAGTTCCGAAGGATGCTTGGCATAAAGCAATGAGGAGACAATTACATTAAGTCCTACTGACTTTCCCTGCTTGGTTGCACCCGCGATAAGAAGATGCGGTGCATCCGCAAGGTCGAATATCTTGACCCTCTTGGTAATTGTATATCCTACCGCCACCGGAAGTTCCGCCTTGCTCTCACGGAAAGATACATCATTGAACATTGCCTTCAGCGGTACGATTGAAGGAGTGCTGTTGGCCACTTCGATTCCCACGCAGTCCGGAAGCGTAACGATACGCACCCCCTTTGCATTCAAGGCCATAGCTATTTCCCTATGGAGATTTTCAATTGAAGACACCTTAACTCCCGGAGCCGGAACCACTTTATACAGCGTCACAGTAGGCCCGACAACGGCCGTGACACGGTTAACTTCCACCCTGTAGTTCTGCAGAGTGGCGCGTATCATATTATTGTTGGTATCCAGTTCCTGCTGGCTGACCTGATGCTGGCCTTCCGCATAGTCCTCAAGAAGATCAAGAGAAGGAAAGTTATACTTCTGCAGTTCCTCACGGTTGTCAATGCGCGGAAGTTCAGCCGTCACTTTTTGCGTGAAATCGTAATTCCTTACGACTTCCATGTCACAGCCCGGTTCATCAGTCCCGTCTCCGGATGATGCGTCAGGCTGCGGAGAAACAGCAGAATCCTCGACCATGGCAGAATCCTGTCCGTCATCACAAGCCTGGCAATAAGGTTCCGCTGCAGGCAAATATTCATCTCCGCCATTAGTGCAGCCACAGCCGGCAAGAGAAGCCTCAGATTCCTCATAATCTTCATCAAGGCCTCCGTCCGGGAACGGAATGGCATCCTCCTCTCCTGCTGCAGAGTCATTCCCGGTATTATCAGGTCCCGGAGCGTCCGCGTCAGACTGTCCGGATTCAACATCGGACTCTTTTTCTGATTCAGGAGACTTTTCCTTCCGTTCACCTGTCCCCGCAAACCAGACAGAAAACCTTCCGCTGACAAACAGCAGCCATACCACAATCAGGGCCAGCAGAATACAGCATGTTACGACTCTTCCGAAAAGATTGTCCATACCGCTGACGGCAGCATATCCTGCATCTCCCCCGAGTCCCCCTCCAAAGGCACTGCCAGAGCCTGGAAGTGACAATATAAGGGCTGCAAGGAATGCACCGCTCACAGTCACGAGCGCAGTCTTTGCCAAACCGATGCTTCTGCGCCAGAAAAACAGTCTGTATGCCACTGCTCCCAGCAAAAAGATAAATGCAAAGCTCCCGAGACCAAGAAAATCCGAAACAAGAAAACGGCTCCACTTATAGCCGAGCTTTCCGCCCCAGTTTGCAACCTCAACGGACTTGGAAAGCATATCTGACTGGGAAAGAAGACTCTGGTCGGCCTTCCATGTGAAAAGATAGGATACTATCGATACAAATGTGAAGACCACAAACACAAAAACAGCCACTCCCGCACATTTAAGCAGGTTGGATTTCCTTTCAGGACTCATATCAGAAAAGAATGAGAAGCGCGGAAGCTTCTCACTTTGTTTTTCACTGCCCTTTATTGTATTTTTGGCTGCCATGGCTTATTTATACTGCTTTCTTGTTTTCTGGTTATTCTTCTGACGCTGATTCGTATTCTTCACCTGCTTGGCATGGCCGATTCCGGGTCTGCTGAAATTTGCCCCGGAATCTATCCGGCCCAGATGCATTCCTTCAGGAATACGGATCCTGAAGTCGGAAAGTTTCTCTATATCCTGGAAGATAGTCTCGTCAGAAACGCTGTCCTTGTTCCAAATGAGATATTGCTGCCTCATGTATATTGCAAGCGAGCGTATCATGGCAGTCTTGCCGTCACCGTCCTCCGTATCGGCAATAAGGTCAATGATGCTCTCTATGTTCCGGCCGTAATGATTGGCCTTGATAGGTTTCTTTCTTATCGGTACAGCGGCAGGACGCTCATTAAGGTTTTCCGGCTCAGGCAAAGGATAGGGAGAGTCGACATCAAGGCTGAACCCAGATATTATGTGCAGATGATCCCACAGCTTGTGCTCATAATCCTCCTGAAGATGGACAGCCGGATTCAGGATTTCCATTACTTTCACTACTGCGCGGGCCTGTTCATTGCGTTTGTCCCTGTCTTCGATTGTCTTGAGATAGTCGACCATTTTCTGTACATTTCTTCCGTATTCGGGAATATACAGCCGTACTCTCTCAGTATTATAAAGCAATCTGCATGTATCTACATCCTTATTTTCCATAATATCAGCAATATTTCAATTCACAAACTGCAAATATAATCATTTGTATCCAAGGGCAATCAGTATGGCAAGTAAAATTCATTAAAAATACGACATGCCTCAGCACACCTTCACAACCTCTCCGCTGCGCACATACCAAAGCACTGCTGAAACTTCGGCCACGCCGGTCCCTGACAATATTTCGGCATACCTCATCAGCTGTTTCCTGTATTTGTCCTCATGCCCGCCGAACTTGTAGTCAATTATTATTGCACGCCCGCCGTCATAGACTACACGGTCCGGACGGTGCAGACTGCCGTCAGAAGCAATCAGGCTCGCTTCATTCATTACTGACGTCCTGTCATCAGGAAACCATCCGCGCTCCGCACCTTCGGAAATCCTCTCGGCAAGAAGTTCCTTTATCTCTTCTGCCTCTTCCTCCGTTATCTCTCCCGAAGAGACCGAAGCCTGCACTGCCATGTCGAGGTCAGAAGGCACTGACACACGGGACAATATGTCATGCAGGACCACACCGCGTATCCTGTTCGAAGCCGATATTCCGGCATTTCCGTCATCAGAGAAAAAGTCCAGGGCATCAGCAGACAGCCTGAGGCGTCCCCTCTCACTTGCGGGAACATCAGATGCACCGGAATCAGGATTCAGGGCAAAAGAAGGATATTCACCTCCATCTGATATCGGGAAATCAACGGCACCGCGGTCTTCAGTCTTTCTGAGAGTCATAAAATCCGGGACTTCTCCCAAATCAAACCTTACACAGGCATCATCAGAAATCCTCCTGAGATGCGAGGCGTATCCAGAATAAGAGACAAACCACCAAAGCACCCTGGAAAAGTCAGACATTACCGAAAAATCACCAGCCTGCAATGAATCAATGCACTTGCCGGGCGGCATTCTGGAGATTATATGCATTCCACATGCAGCCCTTGTCATAGCCACATACACGATGTTCATATTGTCTACACTCTGCAGGAACTTTTCCCTGCGGTAGTGCTCTGCAAAAAGAGTTGATTCCGATGACTTTGAAAGAACAACATCGTAGACACCGTCTGCAGTTCCGGCAAGAGGCGTTCCGGCAAGTTCAGGAGCGCACCATCTGCCGTCCGCCTTGAACATGGTCACATTTTCAAGAAACGGCAGAATCACATAAGGGAAATCCAGTCCCTTGGACTTGTGTATTGTCATGACACGTACACTGTCGCCTGAAGCAGGTGAACTAATTGACGGGTCTTCGCCTTCCCAATACTTCAGAAACCCTCTCAGACTGTTTCCATTGACAGACACATAATCCCTAAGACAATCCATAAACGACTGTACATAAAGCACTTCCCCCTTCCAAAGATGTTCAGGATCATTATTCTGCAGACTCCTCAACAGACTCTCCGCAAGATCTTCCAGCGAGCTGCACGAATCAGGGATTTCAATATCAAGGGCACCTGCAAGATACCCGTTCACCGTATCGTCCGGATTGTCCGCAAACGAAAGAAGCGACACAAGCCTCCTGACAGTCACAGAACTGCGCACCTTGAGGGAATCGTCAGTCACCACAGCAATGCCGTTTTCAATCAGGAATGAAGAGACCTCTTCCCCGACAGCATTGCTCCTTACCAACACTGCAATGTCAGAAAGCATGGCACCGGAATCACGCACCTGCCCTATACATTCCAATATTTTGTCCAGTTCCTGTTCCTTTTCACAAAAAGTCACGCTTACACATCCCGAAGGCCCGCTGCATCTTGCCGCCTTCTGTTCCACATCTGAATATATATGGCTGAGC
>CAMWUW010000053.1 GCA_947177525.1 uncultured Bacteroidales bacterium
GCCGCACCGTATTTTCCTGTGAATGTGTCAATCACAGAAAAAAAGTTGATTGTCATGTGGAGAAGAAGGAAGATAATGAGGAACAGGCCGCTTATGCTCATGATAAGCTTCTTGCCGATTGAAGATGTGAAAATGTTTGCCATATCTTTTTACAATATTTGATTATCACTGAATAATTGCACTTCAAGTGTGCAAAGATATATTCTTTCTTGCAAGTTTCATAATAATTCGGTACTTTTGTTTGCTTGAAAACTTGAAACTACAATTATGGGAAAATATAAAAGGGTTCTGCTCAAACTGAGCGGAGAGAGTCTCGGGGGTGATTCCGGCAAGGGGATTGATGAGAATCGTCTTGCCGCGTATGCAGAAGAAATTGCATCTGCCGTAAGGGGAGGCCTTCAGGTTGCCATCGTAATAGGAGGAGGCAATATATTCCGCGGCCTTCAGGGTGTCGGCAAGGGGTTCGACAGGGTTAACGGAGACAAGATGGGAATGCTGGCCACAGTCATAAATTCTTTGGGACTGGCAATGGCCATACGGTCTGAAGGAATTGAGGCCGAGGTGTTTACGGCTACTCCGATGATGCCTGTGGCAAGATATTACATGAGGGACGATGCTGTTGCCCTTATGGAGCGCGGAGGTGTGGCTCTTATCGCCGGCGGAACAGGAAACCCGTATTTCACGACTGATTCCGGTGCTGCCCTGAGGTCTTTGGAAATCGGTGCAGATGCTCTGCTGAAGGGTACGAGGGTTGATGGAGTGTACAATTGCGACCCGGAAAAAAATCCGGACGCAGTGAAATATGACGAGCTTTCTTTTGACAAGGCCATTGAGGACAGGCTGAAGGTCATGGACCAGACTGCCTTTGCATTGTGCAGGGAAGGAAACATGCCGATTGTCGTGTTTGACATGAATGAGAAAGGCAACCTCAGCCGTCTGGTTTCCGGAGAGAAAATAGGTACGGTCGTGCATGTTTAGTGCATTCCGGTTTTATATGCAAATCAAGAAATACTTATTATATTATGATAACAAGAGCTAAAGAAATTCTGGCAGGCGCCAAGGACAAGATGGGCGATGCTGTGGCTTTCCTTGAGGAAGATCTTAAGACATATCGTGCCGGAAAGGCCAATCCTATGGTTTTCAATAACATCCTTGTGGATTATTATGGCAGCCCGACTCCTGTTCCGCAGGTGGCTTCCGTCACTGCTCCTGATGCCAAGACTCTTATGATACAGCCTTGGGAGAAGAAGATGATTCCTGTGATTGAGAAGGCTATCCTGGATGCAAACGTGGGCCTCACTCCGCAGAATAACGGTGAGAGCATCCGCTGCAATATTCCGCCTCTTACTGAGGACCGCAGAAAGGAACTCATAAAGAAGGCCAAGTCTGCTGGCGAAGGGTCCAAGGTTGTGGTGAGAAATGCACGCCGTGATGCAATAGAGCTTCTGAAGAAGGCTCAGAAGGACGGTATGCCTGAGGATATGCAGAAGGAGTATGAGCAGAATGTCCAGAAAGAGACTGATGCATTCACAAAGAAGATTGATGATCTTGTTTCTGCAAAGGAAAAGGAGATAATGACTGTCTGACATTTTTGGATTTATGGGATTTCTCCGATTTAGCGGCTTCGGTTATTTTAGTTTCTGTTACCGGAAAGGGTGACGGGCCGGATGTCGCATGTCGGAATAATTTGAATGTTATTGGGCTGTCCGGTTGTTTCGGACAGCCCTTTTGATTTTATCGATATGGAACATGGCGTGAAAAGAGTTGCCGTGCAAGGTGTGAAGGGGTGCTTTCATGAGCAGGCAGCCCGGCTTTTTTACGGAAAGTGCGGCTGTCCGGCTCCGGAAATAGTTGAATGTCTGACTTTTGAGGATTTGTATGTAAGTATGGAGTCCGGAAAGGCAGATGCGGCTGTAATGGCCATAGAGAATACTGTGTCAGGAGGATTGCTGCCCAATTTTGAATTGCTGAGGAAATACGGCAATAAGATCAGGGGTGAGGTTTTTCTTCGTATAGAGCAGAATCTGATGGCTGTGCACGGGCAGAAAATGGAAGATATAAAGGAAGTCAGGACGCATTATATGGCAATCAACCAGACGAGGGAGTTTTTCAAAAATTATCCGTGGATAAAACTGGTGGAGTCTGAGGATACGGCCAAGAGCGCGGCTGATGTGGCTTTGAGTGGTCTGCACGGCGTAGGGGCTGTGGCTTCGTCACTGGCTGCTGAATTGTACGGGTTGGAGATTCTTGCAGAGGGAATAGAGACTTACAAGCAGAATTTCACAAGATTTCTGATACTTGACGAAAGTCTGGATGTCGATGAGCAGAAGATAAACAAGGCTTCTGTATGTTTTACTCTGCCTCATGCCCCGGGCTCTCTGGCCCATGTGCTCACGATATTGTCTTTTTACGGAATGAATCTGACAAGGATACAGTCTTTGCCCATTCCCGGGCATGAGTGGCAGTATTTTTTCTATGTTGACATAAAGTTCGATGACAGGAAACGCTATAGGCAGGCTTTGTCTGCGGTTCGTCCGTTGATGGAGGATCTTGATATTCTGGGTGAGTATATTGCGGCTGTTTAGGAAAGTGTTCATTATCTGATAAGTGATTATTGTATGATTATAAGACCGGCAAGAAGAACAGAGAATGTGCAGGAATACTATTTCTCGCGCAAATTGAAGGAGATAGGCAAAATGAATTCTGAAAGGGAGGCGCTCGGAGCCGATGCCGTGATTAATCTCGGCATCGGCTCTCCGGACGGCATGCCTCCGCAGGAGGCTGTCGCCGCGCTGTGCGCAAGCGCACAGCAGAGCGCCTCCCATTGCTACCAGAGCTATACCGGGATTCCTGAGCTCAGAAAAGCATTCTCGGAATGGTATGCCGTGCATTATGGGGTGCATCTCGACCCGGACACCGAAATCCAGCCGCTTGCCGGATCCAAAGAAGGCATACTCCTTATATCAATGGCCTTTCTGGACCCTTCGGACAAAGTCCTTGTTCCGGATCCGGGCTATCCGACATATACCTCTGCTTCCAGACTTACTGGAGCAGATGTCGTCACATATAATCTTAAAGAAGAAAACGGATGGATGCCGGACTTTGACGAATTGGAGGAACTTTGCACCGAGGACGTAAAAATCCTCTGGACCAACTATCCGCACATGCCGACAGGAGCGCCTGCTTCCATGGAATTGTATTCTGCACTTGTGGATTTTGCCATCAGGCACGGAATATTAGTCTGCAATGACAATCCGTACAGCTTTATCCTCAATGACAGGCCGCTTTCCATTTTTTCTGTACCGCGGGCAAAGGAGTGCTGCCTGGAACTGAATTCACTCAGCAAGGCACACAATATGGCCGGATGGCGCATAGGTATGCTTGCCGGTGAGCCTGAACTGGTCGCCCAGGTCCTGAAAGTGAAGAGCCAGATGGACTCCGGAATGTTCAGGCCGATGCAGCTGGCTGCAGCGGAGGCTCTTTCAAGGGGCAGTGACTGGTTCCGCAGTCTGAATGATGAATACCGCCTCCGCAAGATTGCAGCCGGACGCATTTTTGACCTTGTAGGAGCTGAATATGACAGAAACAGCTGCGGCATGTTCCTTTGGGGGAGAGTCTTGCCTGCATCTCCTTTCTTGCGCCGCACGGATGAAGGCAGAATGCCGGATGCCGGAGAACGGCCTACTGCGGGGCAGCTCGTGTCCGACAGGATATTGCATGAGGCCGGAGTCTTCATTACTCCGGGATTCATTTTCGGGAAAAACGGCTCGTCCTATCTGAGGATTTCTTTATGTGCGGATGTGCCGGCACTGGAAAGGGCTGCTGATAAAATAGCTTCTGTTATGGAGCGTATAAATACAAAATGACAGGTATGAGAGTAGGAATAATAGGACTTGGCCTTATAGGGGGATCCATGGCAATTGATCTCAGGCGCCGCGGCTTTGCAGATGAGACCGTCGGTTTTGATGCGGATTCCGTCAATGCGGCCGCTGCCGAAAGAATCGGTATTGTTGACAGGCTTGCAGATTATGAGTCATGCATTTCGCTGAGCGATGTAATTGTGCTTGCCGTTCCTGCGGGAACGGCGGCGGAACTGCTTCCCGGAGTCCTGGACCGTATTGCCTGTTCCGATTCTGGCCGGGAAAAGGTCGTGATTGATGTATGTTCGACAAAATCCGTCCTTGCAGAATGTGCCGGCCGGCACCGGATGCGCCGGAGGTATGTGGCCACGCATCCTATGGCAGGCACTGAATACAGCGGTCCATGGGCTGCAATGTCCGGCTTGTTTGACGGGCACGCCTGCATTATGTGCGACCCGTGGAAGTCCTCTTCTGATGCAGTGGAGCTTGTTGAGGAGCTTTATTCCGTACTCGGCATGCGGTTGCTGAAAATGGATTCCTCCGGCCATGATATGCATGCGGCATACGTGTCCCATATTTCACATCTGACTTCGTTCGCACTTGCGCTTACGGTTCTTGATAAGGAAAAGGATGAGAAAAATATATTCGACCTGGCTTCGGGAGGATTCTCCTCCACTGTCCGGCTGGCAAAGAGCAGTCCTGACATGTGGACGCCTATTCTGATGCAGAACAGGGAAAATCTGCTTGAGGCTGTGGACACTTACATGGAGAGAATGGGCATGTTCAGGGAGGCGATTGCGGATGGCGATGCAGAGTCGGTCCGCAAATTGATGTCGGAGGCAAACCGTATACGTAAAATAATAAAATAAAACATCGTCTTCACAGACGGAAAAACATAAAATTATGTCAGAAACAAAACGACTTGACATTGCGCTTTTGAGCGAATGGGGAATGTTTACCGAGCCTCGTCCAAATGTTATTGCAGGGCCGTGCAGTGCGGAATCTGAGGAACAGGTAATGGAGACGGCCCGTGAATTGAAAGAGTTCGGAATAAATGTGTTCCGTGCAGGCATCTGGAAGCCGAGGACACATCCGGGATCATTTGAGGGGGTCGGGGCTCCCGGCCTTAAATGGATGCAGAAGGCCAAGCATGAATTCGGACTAAGGATAGCTACGGAGGTTGCAAACGAAAAGCATGTGTTTGAATGTCTGAAATATGGGGTAGACCTGGTATGGATAGGTGCAAGAACCACTGCGAATCCGTTTCTTGTCCAGGAGATTGCGGATGCCCTCAAGGATACCGGCATCCCGGTTCTGGTGAAGAATCCTGTCAACCCGGACCTTGATCTTTGGATAGGTGCTCTTGAGAGGCTGAACCGTGCGGGAATAAGAAAGTTGGGCGTTATTCACAGGGGATTCTCAACTGCCGATAAAATAAGATACAGGAATAATCCCGAGTGGCAGATTGCCATAGAGCTGAAGAGCCGTTACCCGCGGCTGCCTTTTTTCTGCGATCCGAGCCATCTTGCCGGGTCACGTGAATATATAGAGGAGATTTCCCAGCGCTCTCTTGACCTGGGCCTTGACGGTCTTATGGTTGAGTCCCATTGCAATCCTTCGTGCGCATTGAGCGATGCCTCGCAGCAGCTGACCCCGCAGCAGCTGAGAGACCTTCTGTACAACCGCCTTGTGGTCAGGGATATGGATTCGGATTCCCCGCAGTGGAAAGAAAACATCAGTCAGCTGCGTACTAAAATCGACATAATAGATGAGAACATTCTGTATATGCTCGGTTCAAGGATGAAAGTGAGCCGGCAGATAGGGGAGTACAAAAGGGACAACAACATTGCTATACTGCAGACTTCCAGATGGGATGTCGTGCTGTCTAAGGTTATCGAGAAAGGAAAGGAATACGGTCTTGGAGAGGAGTTCCTGAAGACTGTATTCAATGCAGTCCACGAGGCTTCCGTCCAGGTTCAGGACAGCGTGCTTTCTGACAATGTCAGCGCCGGCTGATTCCGAGCTTTTCTTTCACGGTTGCGGCGAATACCTGCCGGTCCCGGCTGCAGAGGAACTCCGTCTTTATCGGAGCGTAGAACATTCTTTGCCTAAGCATTCCGGGAACGGCTTTCGTGTCACGTATCCTCTGGCAGTCTTTTTCTGTTGTCATGATGACTGACGTCGGGAAGTCTTCGGCCGCATTCCGTATGGACCTGATGTCAGCGCGTGTGAATTTGTGGTGGTCAGGGAAGTTGAAATGGCTTACGATTTTGTATTGGCCGCTCAGGTAGCTGACCAATGGACGGTCATTTGCTATTCCGGAAAACAGCACAAGCCTTTTGGCATACAGGTATCTATGGTCTCCTTCCGGAAATGCCGCCTCGGGAGTGCAGTATGATATGGTCGTGAAAAAAAGATGCACAGTCTTTCCGCTGCGTCCTGTGCCGCTGCATGTTGCCGCGTCATATCCTTTTATTCCGAGGGCTTCAGCCCAATTGCCTTTCTGCCAGCCGTTCATGTCCTTCGGACATTTGGAGACTATGATTATGTCTGCCTTGTCTGCCCTTTCCGGAAGGTCGCGCAGCTTGCCTATCGGAATAAGGTGGTCATTGAATATAGGCCTGCCGAAGTCAACCAGCACTATTGACAGGCCTGCCTTTATGGCCCTGTGCTGGAAAGCGTCGTCAAGTATTATCAGGTCAGCCTCCGGCATGTCCTTGTGCCTGCATTTACGTGCTTTTCTGGCTGTCTTCAGCAATTCCGGAGATGCCAGAAAGCGGCATCCTTCTGTTCTTGACTTGTCCACGGCTACTGTAATGCCCGGGAATTTCTTTTTTATCTGCAGCGGTTCGTCTCCATAATCGCATGCCGTCCCGTCTTCCGGAACCTGCTGGAATCCTCGTGTCTTTCGTTTGTAGCCTCTTGAAAGCACGGATATGTTCATGCCGCGGCAGTCTTCGTCTTCGAGAAGCGTCCTCAGCAGCATTTCCGTATGCGGTGTCTTGCCTGTTCCCCCGACAGTGATGTTGCCTATGCAGATGGAAGGCACTGGAGTTGTGTGTACTTTCCTTATTCCGCAGTCGTACATCAAGTGCCTGAGTTTCAGCACAAGCCAATATGGGAAGAGCAATATTTTGTCGGTCATAAATTATGTCGTTCGGAATTGAGTGTGCAAAATTACTTAAAAAACTGGTCCGTCAATGATTTTGGAGATGTTTGAAAACCAATTCTAATTCTTTTGATGTTCTTTGGGACATGGATTTTCAGACTTCCGGGAATCCTTCCGCCCTGTCCTTATATATTATAGGCCATATATGTTTCCGGCTTCAGGAGCATCTCCGTCTCCCCATCTGACGGCAATTTCCCCGAGTGTGCGGAAAAGTTCTGCCGGATCATTGAGCGTGACGAGCTTCAGTCTTGTTTCCTTGAAGTCCGGAAGACCTTTGAAGTAGCATGAGAGATGTCTGCGCATTTCTAGGATGCCGACGCGTTCGCCTTTTATTTCTATTGACTTGGCAAGATGCCTCCTGGCCAGTTCCACTCTGTCTCTGACGCACATCTGCGGAAGGAGTTCCCCGGTATCAAGATAGTGTCTGATTTCCTTGAATATCCATGGGTGGCCGTATGTGGCGCGGCCAATCATTATTCCGTCCACTCCATATCGTCCGAAGGCCTCCTTTGCTTTCTCTGGTGAATTTATGTCGCCGTTGCCTATTATCGGGATGCGCATCCTCGGATTTTCCTTCACCTTTCCTATCAGTGTCCAGTCGGCTTCTCCGGTATACATCTGGCAGCGCGTGCGTCCATGGATCGTGAGGGCCTGTATGCCTGCATCCTGCAGCCTTTCGGCCAGTTCGACTATGATTTTTGAGTCCTCGTCCCAGCCGAGGCGTGTCTTTACGGTCACAGGAAGCTTTACGGCTTCTACCACACGTCTCGTTATTTCGACCATCTTGTCGGGTTCACGCATCATGCCGGAGCCTGCTCCGCGCCGGGCTATCTTATTGACAGGACAGCCGAAATTTATGTCCACCAGGTCTGCACCATGCCCTCCTGCGATTTCCGCAGCTTTTTCCGCCATGACTGCAGCATCTGTCATGGCTTCCGGAATGTTTCCGTAGATCTGTATGCCTATGGGTGCCTCATAATCGTATGTCACGAGTTTCTCGAGAGACTTCCTTGCGTCCCTTATAAGTCCGTCTGAAGAAATGAATTCCGTGTACATCATGTCAGCGCCGAATTCTTTGCAGATGAATCTGAAAGAGGCGTCTGTCACGTCTTCCATCGGCGCAAGCAGCAGTGGCTTGTCCCCTAAGTCTATGTTTCCTATTTTCATATAAAATCTCCCGGCAGTCTTTGCCGGGCGGCAAAAATACAAAAACGCGGCGTAAAACTTTGTTTCCGGGCCAAAGATTTTTATCTTAGATTTCAATTTTGTAGATTTGCAGCAATTTGTAATAAAATGAATTATGGCAAGAATCTCGACAATCGGGGTGCTCACCTCAGGCGGTGACGCTCCCGGAATGAATGCGGCAATTCGTGCCGTCACAAGGGCGGCAATATATAACGGCTGGAAGGTAAAGGGAATTTACCGCGGTTATGAAGGACTGATAAACAATGAGATAAAGGATTTTACTTCTGAGAGTGTCAGCGGCACGATAAATCGCGGAGGCACTATCCTCCGTACAGCAAGAAGCAAGGATTTCATGGATGAGGCCGGAAGGGCAAAGGCCTTTGAAAATCTGAAGGCTGCAGGAATTGATGCTCTTGTCGTAATAGGAGGCAACGGCTCTCTTGCCGGAGGACAGATTCTTGCGGCTGAGTACGACATCCCTTGTGTAGGTCTTCCCGGCACCATTGACAATGACCTTTACGGCACTGATACTACCATCGGTTACGACACTGCGCTGAATACGATTATGGACTGTGTCGACAAGATCCGTGATACGGCAAATTCGCATAACAGGATTTTCTTTGTTGAGGTAATGGGACGCGACGCCGGATTCCTTGCCCAGAATGCGGCCATAGCAACAGGTGCTGAGGCTGCAATCATCCCTGAGGACAAGACGGATGTGGACCAGCTTGCCTCATTCATAGGAAGGGGAGTCCGCAAGAGCAAGAACAGCTCCATTGTCCTTGTGTCTGAGAGCAAGAAGGACGGTACCGGCGGAGCCCAGTATTATGCGGACCGTCTTGTGCATGAGTATCCTGAATTCGAGGCACGCGTGACCATTTTGGGACATCTTCAGCGCGGAGGAATTCCTACGGCCCAGGACAGGATCCTTGCGAGCCGCCTCGGTGTCGCAGCCATCGAAGCCCTCAAGGACGGGCAGAGGAACATAATGATCGGGGTCAAGGATGACCAGATTGTATATGTTCCGTTCAACAAGGCCATACGTATAGACAAGCCTATAGACCGTGAATTGATAAATGTTCTTAACGTGCTGTCTATATAACAAGGAAAAGATTCAACAATGTTGATTTGCATCCGGCAATTCCGGAACTGTAAATTAAGTGTGTCAAGAAAAGAAATCACTGTCTTTTCTTGACACACTTTGTGAAATGCGGCCTTTTACGGTATCCCCGGACGCGGATGCACGGATGCTTCCGGTTTTTCAAGCCCGTAGTCCTCCCAGCCACCTGAATTGTCCGGATCATGCTTGGTTCCTATCGTGTAAGTGTCGCCATTTTTGTGGATTACCCACTCAGCATCAGTGTTATCTGCTGCGAACTTGAAGACCTTGAAGATGTCATTTATCCCAGTATCAGATGTATAAGATGAGAACGAGCCGTTTGTGGCAGAGAGGGCTTGAAGGATATCGCCATTGCCTACAACAATATGTTTATCTGTAAGATTTCCGTATTCGTCTTTATAGTATAGCTCATCCTCTTCATATTCTTCTTCCCAGACGATGAAACCTTGCCAATTAATACTCCACTTATCCATTCCGTCCGGATCCACAAAGTTGACCGGATTGTCAGCACAGAAAACATACGGGCTGCATCCTGGATACTTATCCGCCATAGGGTCCACAGAAGTCCAGCGCGCGACGTAAGGGTCGTAGAAGCGTGCCCCGTAGTCGAGGAGGCCGGTTTCGGCGATGCCTGTGACCTGCTCCGGCTTGCCGTTGTACTGCCAGCGCGTCAGTGCGGACTGAGGGATGCCGGAGGCCCCTGAAGAAGTCTCCTGCAAGGCATCAGAAGCATCACTTCTTTGCATGGCTGAAGCAACGGAATACCGCGCCGGGCTGAACGGCAGTCCGAACGGGAGGTAGTCGGAGCGGCTCAGAATGACTTCAGGCAGGCATTGGGCTTCATGTCTGCTGATGTCTATCACCATACGCACGCTGCCGAGGTAGTCACGGACGAACCATGTGTCAATAAAATCCGGGCCGGCGTCAATTGAGCCTTGGCCGGCATCGTCTGCGGATGGTGTCCGTGTGCAGGCATATAGCCGTCCCTCACCGTATGACACACTCTCGACAGACTCTTCACCTTCCGGGGAGACCGTATAGATGAAAGAGCCTCTGAACTTCAGGCCCCTGCCTGAAAGGCTGTCTGTGACTGAGAGCATAGTGCCGTCGGATAAATATGAATAGACGAGTGACCCAGAATCCTTTATGCGGATTCTTGAAGGCAAGTTAAGGAAATTGTATGACAATTCCAAGCCGCGGTGGCCGTCCGACACCATGTCACCATCAGAATCATAAGAATACCTCCACAAAGAATCATCCGCCGAGACTGTCTCCATGCGGTTACCGGAATACCCGAATGACAGATGCGTGGAATCTTCCCAAGACATGATCCGTTTCATTGCGAGCAGATTCCCGTTTGCGTCATACTTCATGTCCCGCTCCTCATATTCCCCGTACTGCTCTATAGCTGTCATTGAACCAGTCTCTACAGGACGAGCCGGACTGATATGTGGACGGTTAAAATTGGCCGAATACTGTGGGAAAACTGAAAGTCAGGCTTGTAATTGTGCACTTGCCGCTTGAGTCTGCCTCGGGCATCAACATGGTGGCAGACAAAAGGCAAAAATGAAAGGGATTTGGTCAAACAAAAAATTATTCCTATCTTTGCGCCCCCTATGTAGTATAGGGATCGCATTATTTATTAAAGTATTAACCATTTAAAAGTACAAGATGGACACACAGAGCTACAAAACGGTATCCCTCAAAGCAGGAGATATCAAGAAGGAGTGGGTTGTGATCGATGCTACCGACTTGGTGCTCGGACGTCTTGCTGCCAGGGTGGCGCTCGTTCTTCGCGGTAAGAACAAGCCTTCTTTCACTCCGCACATGGACTGTGGTGACAATGTCATCATACTCAATGCGGACAAGATCAGACTCACCGGCAAAAAGATGACCGACAAGGTGTACGTGCGCCATACCGGATATCCGGGAGGACAGCGCTTCAGCACCCCTAAGGAGATTCTCGCAAAGAAACCTACTGAACTTGTAAGGATGGCTGTCAAAGGCATGCTTCCTAAGAACCGTCTTGGTGCAAAGCTCATCAATAACCTTTACCTTTACACAGGTAATGAGCACCCGCATCAGGCGCAGAATCCTAAAACAATCACATTAAACGAAATTTAAGCAGAGCATGAAAGTAGTAAACGCCCTTGGAAGACGTAAATCAGCAGTCGCACGCGTTTATGTCGTGCCTGGTAAAGGTAACATTGTAATCAATGGCCGTGAACTCAATGATTATTTCAGAGAGGACACCCTCCGTTACATTGTAAACCAGCCATTTGAGGTTACAGGCACTGCAGCTCAGTTTGACGTTAAGGCAAACCTCGACGGAGGTGGAATCAAAGGTCAGGCAGAGGCTTTGAGACTCGGAATCGCCCGCGCACTTTGCGAGGTTGACAAAGAGGCTTATCGTCCTGCGCTTAAGGCAGCCGGATTCCTTACACGTGATGCACGTGAAGTCGAGCGTAAGAAGCCTGGTCAGCCTGGTGCACGTAGACGTTTCCAGTTCAGCAAACGTTAATATTTGCTGCCTGATTTACAAAACAGTACAGTCCGGTGCCAAATCATGGGACCTTCGCGGAAGATGCGAATCTTCGGAAGCTGCCTGATGATTGCCGTGGCTGCGGAAAATCTCGGAGACCGGCCTGTGTGCCGCTGCTTCGGATTGATGGAAAGAGACCCTCAGGCGAAGGCAAAAGCCTGTGCGGCCAATTAAAAACAAAAGAAAACAAACAAAACAATGCCAAGAACAAATTTCCAAGAATTGCTTGATGCAGGTGTTCACTTCGGACACTTGGCGAGAAAATGGAACCCTAAGATGGCACCATACATCTTTGACCAGAAGAACGGGATCCATATCATCGACCTGCATAAAAGTATAGTTAAAATCGATGAGGCTGCAAATGTACTCAAACAGCTTGCACGTTCAGGCCGCAAGGTACTTTTCGTAGCCACAAAGAAACAGGCAAAGGAGATCGTTGCTGAGAAGGCAGGATCAGTAAACATGCCTTACGTGACAGAGAGATGGCCGGGCGGAATGCTTACAAACTTCCCGACTATCCGCAAGGCTGTCAAGAAGATGAATACCATCGACAAGATGATTGAGGACGGAACTTTCGATACTCTCGCAAAGCGTGAGCGTCTTCAGGTTACCCGCCAGAGAGCAAAGCTGGAGAAGAACCTCGGTTCAATCAGAGACCTCAGCCGTCTCCCTTCAGCACTTTTCGTAGTGGACGTGCAGAAAGAGATGAATGCCGTAAAAGAGGCAAATCGTCTTAACATTCCGGTTATCGCTATGGTTGATACTTGTTGCGATCCTACTCCGATTGATTACGTGATTCCGGCAAATGACGATGCTGCAAAGTCTATCGCACATATCATGGATGTGCTTTGCGGTGCCATCAAAGAGGGATTGGACGAAAGGAAGCTCGAAAAGGAAAAAGAAACTCCTGAGCAGGCAGAGGATAAGCCTGCAGGCAAGAAGCTCCGTGCACGCAAGGGTGCGGCAAAGCCTGCTGAGGAAGCTCCTGCTGCAGAGGCTGCTGCAGAAACAGCTGACGCAGAGTAATCTAAGGTTATCAATTCTTTAAACATCTTATAAAATGGAGATTAAAGCAGCTGACGTTGCAAAGCTTCGTCAAATGACCGGCGCAGGTATGATGGACTGCAAGAAAGCACTTGTTGAGGCCGAAGGCGATTTCGCAAGGGCGCAGGAAATCATCCGCGAGAAAGGTAAGCTCGTAGCAGCCAAGAGGGCTGACCGCGAGACTTCAGAAGGTGCTGTGATCGCTAAGGTAAACGGCGGCAAGGCCATCGTTGTAGCCCTTGGATGTGAGACTGACTTCGTTTCAAAGAATGCAGAGTTCCAGGCTCTCGCAGAGGCTATTGCCGAGACTGCGATTGCAAACTTCCCTGCAGACGCAGAAGCCCTCAAGGCTTGCGTCCTCGCTGACGGCAGAACTGTTGAGGCTGCTGTGACTGAGCAGACAGGAAAGACTGGTGAGAAGCATGTCATTGTAGGCTACGAGAAAATCGAGGCACCTTTCATCTCATCATATATCCACAAGATCAACGGCAAGCTCGCTTCTGTTGTCGGCTTCAGCAAGGAGTTCGATTCACAGGTTGCAAAGGGAGTTGCCATGCAGGTAGCTTCTATGAATCCGGTTGCCGTTTCTGCGGCTGACTGCTCTCAGGAAGTTATCGACAACGAGCTTAAGGTTGCTGTCGACAAGACCAAGGAGGAACTTGTGAAGAAGGCTGTGGATGCAGCTCTCAGCAAAGCAGGAATCAATCCGGCACATGTTGACAGCGAGGCTCACATTGAGTCTAACACAGCAAAAGGATGGCTTACTCCTGAGCAGGCAGAGCAGGCACGTGAGATAATCAAGACTGTTTCTGCAGAGAAGGCAGCAAACCTTCCTGAGCAGATGGTTCAGAACATCGCAAAAGGCCGTCTGCAGAAGTTCTTCAAAGAGCAGACTCTTGAGGAGCAGGGTTATCAGATGGGTGACGGCAAGACTCCTGTAAAGGATGTTATTGCTGCTGCAGACAAAGAGGCAAAGATTCTTTGCTTCAAGAGACTTTCACTCAACGACTAATTTCTGTTTCAGAAATTTTCATACAGGGGCTGAATAATATGTATTATTCAAGCCCCTTTTTCTTGTTTTTCGGTGAGGTCAAGCATGGCTTCATTTCCGGATATTAAATTCTAAGAGGGTTATTCTGATTTTTTAATCACCCTTCTATTGGTTCTATGCATCTTCAATCGGTTGATTACGTGAAGACGGGTGTCCAAACAAGGGTGCCCGTATTCATGTAAGTTGTTGAATATGAATTCTAAGAGTGTGGACATTTGGGGTGATGTAATAGCTATAATAAATTGATTTTCATATTTTTGTGGAGATTTTCATTGATATGCTTTTTCTGATTGGGTTTCACTCCGTCCGGCGACTATCTTTAAAAGAAATTGACCCAGGCAATTGTGAAATTCCAGGTCGTTTTGGCCGCCTCCACCGTTCCAGGTCTGCGTTTTAAGTGTGACACCTGGAACGCTCTTAAATTATAATATATTAATTATCAATATCTTATAAAATCGCACCGTTCCAGGTCCTCCACACAGGTTGCAGACCTGGAACGCCTGCATACATAAATCTGTACCGAAAAGTGCCGACTGCTTTGCCTTAACAAAAGTGCCAACGTAAAGTTCCGGTTGATTTGTCATTTTGTAGTCCATCACGAGCACAAAGCATGTTGCGCAAGCAAGTGCCTTTGGAACAGCATGCTTTGAGTCGCCCGCCGCGTATTTGCCGGCTTCGGTGTCATGTACTGTGCTAATATCTTGGCAAGCCTGAAGTTAAAGAACGGGTCAAGGCAAAATCATGGTTGTTTTTCATGTTGTGCGGTGCCCGGTGCCAATAGTTGCGTGGTGCATAATCAATTGTAAATCAGTTGATTCCCATAAATCTCTGCCCCAAAAACGGGGCAGCGAATAGCAGAAAGTGACTGAGAATCAAAGCTTTATGCACTATGACGCAGGCGAAAACAGGCGAAAGCGGTGAATGCGGTGAAAGCAGTGAAAGCAGTGAATGCGGCGAAGCGGGAAAACAGGTAGAGACAGCGGAAATCTTTGCACTGTACCACCGTCAGAAATGTTTTTGAACCATGTCTTCTTTAGAGCAATCAATCGTCCCACATGTCCAGGTGACCGAATTTTATGCTATTTGCGTATGGCTGTCAGTGCGGCAGCTGCGTAGCCTGCTATCAATGCAGTGTGTATCCCGAGTTTGGCCAAAATTTGTCCTGTAGGCGCCGAGCCTATGGTCGCTTCACTGAAAAATGTCGTATCTATTGCCATAGAGAGTCCGTAGGTAGCTCCCATAAGCACTATTATCGCAACAAGCCGTCCCCATCTGTATGGAATAGGATAATGTTTTGCTCCGAGTACTGCACTTATCACAAACATCACCACATAACTTGCCAGGTGCCCGAATGCTGCGGCCCAGTATGAATACTTCGGCATGAAAACCACAATGACAGCAGCTGTGACTGCAAGTCCAGCCAGCGTAATCCATATTGCCATATTCGTCTTGCCGGAAAGCTTGTACCACATGGAGACATTATAGAGCATTCCCAGAAGCATATATGAGAGCAGCATTATAGGCACGACGCCTACAGCTGACCTGAATTGCGGTCCGAGAATGAGCGCAATGATGTCAATGTATAGTATTACTCCAAGGAACACAAGGCCGCAGAATGCGGTGAAATATTCCTGTACGGATGCATACAGTTCTCTGGAGCCTTTGTCTTTGGCCTTTCTGAAGAAGAACGGCTCTGCGGCATAGCGGAACATCTGTATGAAAAGGTTCATTATCACGGCCAGCTTGACGGCGGCCTGGTAGATTCCGAGACTTGACCTCCACGCTTGTGCATTTGTGTCGAAATAGCGGAAGAGTATTCTGTCAAGGAAATCATTGACAACCCCGGGGAGCGATGCCACCATAAGCGGAAGCGAGTAGGCAAGCATCTGTCCGAGAAGCTTTCGGTCCAGACGGAAACTGAGCCTCATGAAGTCAGGGATGAAAAGCAGGGCACATACTGCGCAGCTTATGAAAATGGCAAAAATCACATAGCTGAAATCCGGTACGGCGGGAACAAAATGAAGCAGCCATACATCAGAGGGAGTCAGGGCTGATATTTCCAGTCCGGCCTTGGCTGCCGTTCTTGCACAATATTGCGGAAAAGGCAGGAACAACAAGAGATTCGCCGCAGTTTCTGTCATGATTTTCACAGTCTTGAAAATTGCGAATTTCAGTGCTTTGTCCTCCTGCCGCAGCCTGGCAAAGAGTATTGCGGTAACAGAGTCCAGGGCAAGTATTCCTCCTGTGTACTTGATGCATGCACCATAACCGTCATATCCGAGCGCGGATGCTATCGGCGATGCGAAGGCGAGCATAAGGGCAAGGAATGTGGCGCTGATGCAGAATACAGTTACAAATGCACTGGAGTATACATTCTTTGGATTGTATCCCTCCTTGTTTGCGAACCTGAAGCAGCCTGTCTCAAGCCCGAGTACAAGCACTACCTGAAGTACGGCTATATATGCCATGAATTCAGTTACCGTCCCGTAGCTTTCCGGAGAAAGCAGCCGTGTATAAATAGGTACGAAAAGGAAATTTATGATTCTGGCGAGTATCGTGCTCAGGCCGTAAATCATGGTCTGGCCCGCCAATTGTTTCAAAGGATTTGCCATAATGAGCGCAAAAATAACTATTTTTGTGTGATAATTACAGAATATATATGAAAAGTACAATTTTGCTTGTCTCGGCTGCAGCTGCCATGCTGGCGCTATCTTCGTGCTCATGCAGCCATGGCGGGAGGAATGCTTCGCAGGCGGAAAATGAAATTGCTGATGTATCGGCCGGAACGGAAAATATGGAGGAGCCGGAGTTTGATATCGTCACCTCTCTCGGCACTATGAGAGTCAGGCTTTATGGCCGGACGCCGAAGCATAGGGACAATTTTATAAAGCTTGTGTCGGATAATTATTATGACGGAATCCGGTTTCACAGAGTCATTGGTGATTTTATGGTTCAGACTGGTGATCCTTATTCAAGGGACACTGCAATGATTGACAAGTGGGGGCAGGGGGGACCGGACTACACTGTCCCGGCGGAATTTGTCGGTGAATATGTGCATAAGAAAGGGGCTTTGGCTGCTGCACGCAAATCCGATATGGCCAATCCGAAGAAGGCGTCGTCTGGCTCTCAGTTCTATATCGTTCACAATCCGGAGAATTGTTTGCATCTTGACGGACAATATACTGTTTTCGGCGAGGTGATTGACGGCCTTGATGTCATTGACAGGATTGCTGCCGTGCCGGTTGACCGCTATGACAGGCCTTTGGAAGAGGTTGTCATATTGGACATCAGGCCTGTTGCGGACGAATCTGCATCAGAAGAAGTGGACGAAACGGCTGAAACGGATGGGGCATCTGTTGCTGAACCGCTTGCCGATGGAGATGTGGTTATGGAAAAAACAGAGGACTGATGGAGTTCAGCCATATATTTTTTGATGCAGATGACACCTTGTGGGAGAATGAAAGGTTCTTCCGTGAGGCAGAGGAGCATTTCATAAAGCTTCTTTCTGGATATACCGGGCCTGAAGGTGTGCAGCAGATGCTCTGGGACAGGCAGGAGGAGAATATACCGCTGTTCGGATACGGTTCCAAAACTTACATGATAGGCATGGCTGATGCTGCAATGGAGCTTTGCGGAGGCCGGCTTCCTTCTGATATATATTATGGCATTAAAAAGATTGTGACAGATCTTGCCTGCCATGAGTTCAGTCTTATTGACGGTGTGGAGGAGACGCTTGGGACTTTGCAGGAACATTATACTTTGGTTGTGGCTACCAAGGGGGATGTTACTGAGCAGATGTCCAAGTACCGCAGGTCCGGATTGGAGAAATATTTTCATCATATAGAAGTGATGGAAAACAAAACTGAAAAAAATTACCTTGAGCTTGCCGCAAAACATGATCTTGAGCCGCACCAGCTGCTGATGGTCGGCAATTCAGTGCGGTCTGATATTGTACCTGTCATCAATGTGGGCGGCACTGCCATAAATACTCCCCATGATGTTGTCTGGGTGCATGAAATGATGGATATGCCGGAATCAGACAGGATAATCGTTGTAGAAAAGATAAAAGATATTGTCAATTTTCTTCTCTGATGTGCAGTTTGGCACAGAATTGGCAATAACTTTTAACCGAATAGTTTTTTCATAGGTTAAGTTTTAGGTTAGAATTGCGGGCGGCCTTCGATGTGAATCGAAGGCCGCCTATCTTTTGTTCCCATTCAACAAGTTGTAGTAATTGGTCTATAATGAAGGAGACGACTGAAAGATTACGCATCCATTCACTCGTCCCCTAAGCCAAAAGCGTGCAGAGTATCTTATGATACCATCTCTGTCAAACTACTTGCGCACCCCAATGCGCCTATAGTAAGCTGAGACTTTCTCGGTCTTTCCTAAGCGGACACGTGTGTATGCCTTCACTTTGAGAAGAACAGGTACTCTTACTTCAACCTGAAGCATGAGACCGGCATAAGAATAGTCTTTTTTCTTCATTTGGATTTACTAATCGCTGTAAAAGACTTTCTGGAGATCTCAACCCTCCATTGCATGAAGTACGCTTTCGACTATATGTCTAAAAAAATAAGGCACTTCAGTTGGGGCTGAAATGCCATATCTTTTGCGATTAGTGTCACCCAAATGACTCTGCAAATGTACTAATATTTTTTTTACAGGCAATATTTACTATGAAGTTCTGTTAGGCACTTTATAATTTTTGAACTATGAGTT
>CAMWUW010000054.1 GCA_947177525.1 uncultured Bacteroidales bacterium
GCTTGATACCATGGGAGTGAGGTACAGCCGTTTGGAAGCAAGACTTGACATTGGAGTAGGTTTTGTGATCAAAGGCAACCACGAACTCGTTACCGGTTATGATTTCGGGATAAACAATAGGGTTAAAGGCGCTCTTGCCGAGAACAATTTCATGAATGCCAGCAATCTATATATAGGCTACAGATACCGTTTCGGCAAGAAAAAACAGTAGTATGATTTACAGAAAATTTGATAAGGGAAAAGGCCTCTGATTTCGAGGGCGAAGTCTATGGAGGCACAGCAGCAGCTTGCATTCGTGCACACTCTTCAGAAGAGTTACTTCTACACATACTCCAGATATTCGGACAGCCTTGACGAGATAGGTTTTGAGCAGCAGCCCCTGGTAACGGAGGACGGCAATGCAAACTACCGCATTGAGATAGTCGAAGCGAGCGAATCCGGATTCAAGGCCCACTGTTTATGACAGATAGTTATGAATATGCAGCAACATATGGTAATGGCAAGGTCGCAGAAGTTACAATACCTAAAATTACACTAGAACAAATGCAATATAATGGCGATCTTTGTACTATGATGGGGCAAAATTTAACAGGAGGATACATAACTGGTAAAGAATTTATGTTCTCGCCTCAAGTTAAAACAGGTATTGTTATTCGATTTAAATTTTAGGTCATGCAATCATTAGATTCAATAAAGATATCGTGTATGAAGACTCTTGATAATTTTCATACGCTACTCAAAGAGAAATATCAAAGAGATATATCAACTGAATATTTTTTTGTTCCGAAGTTCATTAATGATACGAATCAAGCAAACAATTATGTAAACAATTTTACAAATAATAAGTCTGACTATTTTTCTATGATACTCTCTTCTGAAAAAATAGATTTAAACGAATTAGTCAATCTGATACACAAATATCAAAATAAGATTTCTTGGGTTGATTTTATGTTGTGTCCTACAGAAACAAATATCTCGGTATATGTAGTTCAATTGGTATGTTTAAAAAGATAGATAATAAACTTAACTTTCATATAGCATGTCCGATATAAATCAGAAACAAGTTAAAGTATTCTTAGTACTGTTAATTTCAATTATTATAGCTGTCAATTCGTCAGCTCAAGTAGCTTTCCGTGCTGACGTAGGTGTGGCCGGGTACAAGACCACTTGCTTTGCCCCTGTGCAGGTATCAAATTGGCATTAATCAAGATGGTATAATATTTCATAGAGTTTTTATACCTTTTTAAAAAATAATATGACAAATTTAAGAATAAAGGATTTAGATGGCATATCATATATGCATCTGAACTTAGTGAATCATTACAGTAACACTTCGCAAGTTGAGTTTTTAGTAAATCTAAGTAAAAATGGTTTTTATGCCAATAAGAATGTCTATGGGGAAAAGGAGGATTTGATATTATTGCAAAAGGCCCTTTCAAAACTCATATCAGGTGAAAACATCGCATATGAGTATAAATCAATGATTGCCGAACACTTGAGCATAAAATTTCAAAGGAATGTTACAGGAAACATTGCCGTTACATGCATACTTAAAGATTGGGATTATACATCTGCTGAGCTAAAATTGATATTCAATATAGATCAGACCATTCTTTGTGAGCTTAGTGTACAAGTTGAGGAATTGTTGGCATTAATTTAAACGTCCATTATGAAAAAGCTGTACTTTCTCCTTATGTTATTTGTATTGACCGGCTGTCCCAGCCCATATTGGGAGAACCGTGTAAATATGGTTGTAACCAACAATTCAGATGCGGATATTGCCTGTTTCTTTCCCCGTGTGTCGGATTATCCTCTGGAAGATTATCCATATCATGTATATCCGGATACCACAATAACTTTTGCCAGGCATTTTGTCCAGTTTCCGTTCAAGGCAAAAGCGACAACAGAGTATGTGTTCCTATGCTACCATGACGTTGCGAAAGTTTATGAGTATTATAAAACCGACACATTGTCCTTCTTTATATTTGACAATTCCCTTATAGAAGGGAAAGGATTGTGCGAGTGGGAGAAGGTCGCAAAGAATTATGACGTAATGGCCCGTTATGACTTTTCATTGGAAGATTTACGGTCATTGTCCGTCAGCAATCTTTCTATCGCGATTTCCTATCCACCCACTCCAGAAATGAAAGACATCAAGATGTGGCCTCCGTATGAAGAGATTGTCAAAAGCGCGGAATCTTCAAAGCCATAAGAGATGAAAAAACTGACAACAATACTTATAACATCACTTTTAATTTGCGCCACCACTACGTCTGCTCAAGTAGCAATCCGTGCTGACGTAGGTGTGGTCGGGTACAAGACCACTTGCTTTGATCCGGTGCAGGTATCAAGTGTATTTGGCCTTGGCTTACAGCTTGGGGCAGATTATGACATACATATTACGAAAAGATTTTATCTCACGCCTGGACTTTACTGGTCATATCGTGCAGCCTCCGGCAACTCTCCTGCAGAAGATGTCTATGGCACGGAACTGCTTCAGGAACATCCCCTTAAGGAACATATGACTATTTCAATAGTGACTCAGACTCCAAATACCGGCATTATACGGAAGCACGTCTGACAAAATCAATGATATGATTCAAGCCGAACCTATCCTCATTCTTGTAATAGGCGTGATAGTGGCGTTTGTCCTGATAGCGATGTACATGCCAATGTTCAAACTCGGGATGACGATACAGTGACACTTATAAAAATGGCCGTCCAGAGCAGGGCGGCCATGTAAAATACAGCAAGACAAGCAGCTACCGGACATTCATCCTCACATCCATCTCCGCTTCAAGTACGGTTCCGGAAGAGACGGGCATTGAGCCGTTGGCCGGAATCCTCCGGTAATATTTGGCGTATGCCTTCGTGTCCCAGATGAACATACGGCACTGCGAATCATCGCCTCCGCCCAGCATCCTTGACGCAATGTTTACCTCAACGCCATTGCTGTCATTCCATGCATGGAACTCATTATGGCCCACGGCATCAAGACGGTTTGCACCGGAGCTGTCGAAAATTTCAACATTGAAATCCTCATTGTAGCCTTTTTCTGCAAGATTATGCCCCACACAGCAGATGCCGCAGTACCAGAATATCGGCATCTCCTCCCTGAAGACAAGTCTGTTCACCGTATTGTAGCCGGAATCCCCGAACACGGTCGTCTTCACATGGTCAGCCACAACGCGGTGGTCAGATGCGATGAATACACCATTCACCTTCTGGCCGGTCTTATACATTGCCGAGGTCTGAACATAATGGAATTTGTCGCATTCCACCCAGCCGAATGAGCTTTCAAGCATCTCCGGGGCGATCTCCACATCGTCAATGTAGAACTTCACTCCGCATCCTTCCTCCATGTCTATACGCTCGTCACCATGGTATCCTCCTGTAAAGTCCGCCATCGTGCTTTCATCCGAACAGTCTCTGAAAACAGACTCATTCTCACCGTTTGTCAGAAGATTTCCGGTCATTACGGAAAAAGTCCCGTCTGCCTTGGCGTACATCTCAAGCTGCGCACCGTTCAGGCGCCACAGGTCCATATACTGTTCCTCTCCATGATTCCTGTAATGGTTTACAGAAAACACGAAATACTTGCTCTTGCTTATCCTGTCCTGCAGGGCTACATAGAATACTTCCGTGCTTCCCGACTTTTCAAACCGGACCATGGCTGTCTTGCCATGGCCGGTTTCCGTCTTGTCCTTCCCTGCATCATCCGGCTCCATCCCACGGCATGAGCACAGTGCCGCTATGGACATCACCATAGATACAAAAAACACACGTCTTCTCATAATGCTACCTGTTGTCCCTGTCCACCTGGCATCTTACCGGAGCCGAGATAGACTTGTTGTATGAGTTGATCTTCGGTGCCACCTTTCCGCTTGAAGGCCTGAAATAGAAAGCCTGGCCCTGAACAGCACCGCAGACATTGCTCCAAAGCAGGCCATGGGAAGCCCCAGAGGTATTTCCTGTGTTCGCCCCTCCCATGTTTGCAAGCCTTCCGTTGTCAGAGGTCTTTCCATTTATATATCCGGCGCAGATGAACGAATTGTCCCCTATCCTGATGCCAGGATATCCGGCAGTGTCAATATACGAATATCCGCTTCCGACTGCCGGACAGGCATCAACTATGGCCGCCAATGCCTTGGTGTCAGCCACGCGCCATCCTTTCGGGCACGGGTCATATATCGACTTAATGCCTTCCTTCTCCCTGTCTCCGGTAGTGCTTCCCCAGAAGTCCTTGACATCATCGGAGCACCAGTTCGCCTGATCTGTGGCGTCGGTCACGGCTAAGATCATTCCCACTGGATTAGCCATGGCATCGGTATATGAAAGCGGATTAGTCAAGATTGCAAGGCACTGCTCGTTTGTAACTGCATTTGCGCCGTCATGTCCGCCCGTGACAGTCCAATACGATGTCCAGAAGTTTGGCATATAGCGTCCCCACTGATATAGATTTGTCGTCCTGTAGACAACATCAGGATTTGCGCCGTTCTTGTTGGCAACCCATGTGTCAAACTGCGTGGTAGCCTGTCCGATATCCATCGGTGCGAAATCATATCCAGCAGTAGTCACAGGCGCGATTGAAGTCCCGTCAGCAGCCACATTCCAGAATGTCCATGCCCAGAGGATTTTCCCGTCCTTTTTCATGACAAGGATAGGCGATCCCGCGTATGCGCTCACGTTCTTTACTGTAACGGTATAGTTCCCGTCGTATGAGAATTCGTATCCGTTGGCCGGGTCCACACCGCTCGCCTCATATCCAAGGGTACGGCATGTATATACAGTCCCGTTCATAGTCCTTGCCCAGTCGAACTCAGCACCCTTAGGATCTACGGCATTGTAGAAATTGCCCCTTGCCCTGATGTCTATCTTTATCTCGTCAGGAATATCCGGATTCGGGATATAGGCTGCTCCAGTATAGGTAGAACCGTTCTTGCATTGTATGAAATATGTATTGGCCTCTCCGTATGCGACTCCAGGCCCAGGCAGATAGCGGGTCTCGGTGGCGACATACCACTCCCCTGCCGCATTCATGCTCTCGCTGAGTCCGCCCAGGTCTATGAGAGTGGTCTGCCCGGCCTTGAACACCAAGCCGGATTTCTTTGTAGGGACCGTAATGGTAAGCCCCTCCTCATTCTGCAGCTCCACTATCACCCATATCTCCTTTCCGCTCATGTCCACGGGAAGAATATTCATATAGATGTTCTGTGTCTTGACCTCAGACAGCAGAGATGTGTTTGTGACTGTCACTGAGACACGGTTGAGAGGTTCTCCTGTCTGAATGATTTCCATTGTCTCCGGATTCAGGTTGAAGCCACCTGCCATCGGAGTGTTGTTATCGTCATAGATAGACACCCTCTTCGGAGCATAGCCTGCAAATTCAGTAGACGAAATGCTGACCTGCGCTACAGCTGTCACTGGATTCAGTTCAAACTTGAACGTCTCATCCACTCCCGGAATCCCTGTCACCATGCCGAGGGCAAAACAGTCGGCTGCCACATTCGGTGCTGCCTGCACCTGCCTGTCATCGATATTAAGCCCATAGATGGTCCCCCTGCTGTACACAAGGTCCGGATTGTACGGGGAATATATCATGAACTTATTCTCCCCTGCCACAAGGTCAAGCGCAGGGGTGGTAAATCTCGCGACAGCCTTGCCCTCATACTCTGACGGAGTATAAGTATTGGTGTTTTCGCCCGTCTCCTCATCGATTACCGGAGCCGTATTGGCCCAGCCGACAATCCTGCATTCCTTGTTGATTATCTTTATCTCATCCATGGCAGAATACAGTCCCACAGCGGAACTGGTCTTCCATGCAAAGCCCTCGGTTGCGACTGTGCCCTCCAGCAGATAAGAGACATTGGAGTCAGGCTCCGGGTAGACAGTACCAGGCTCTACAGGCACCTTTTCGCAAGCCGCGATGGCAGACAGAGCCAGAAAAATTGATAGATAGTTACGTTTCATTGCATTAATATTAAGTTGATTAAAGATTCTCTCTTCATAAGCGTACACCATTCTCAAGTGATGTCAGCAAGCACACACAGGCCGCTAAAGCCCCCAGCCCGCATTCTGGACAAGGTTCTTGTTCACACCGCGCTGTTCCTCGGAAATCGGAAGCCAGATCTTATGGTACGACCAGTTCTGGCGCATGACAGGTATGCTCATATGCAGATAGCCGTCTGTCTGATACACAAGATATTTGTCATCTACAATCCCTTCTCTTTCCACACATCTGTCCTCGTCAAGGCTCATGATTTTCTCGTCTATCATATTGAACCTGATGAGGTCATATTTCCTTGAGAATTCGAAGATCAGCTCCCTTTCCCGGCTTTCAAGAAGTTCTTCCACAAAGTCATCCCTGCGATAATATTCCCTTATTTCCTCAAACAGCTCCCTGTCCTTCACAGCCCTCTCCAGCACCTTGTCAAGCCAGACACGCGCCCCAGGCTCGTCACCGGAAAAATAGAGGGACTCCGCGTACATCAGATAGACATCCGCAAGCCTCATCAGAGGATAGGACACAGCATGCTGCTGCCATGTATGCTGAAGCTCATCAAAACTGCACAGACGGAATTTGCCTGCGCACAGCTGCATTCCGGAAATCGGGAGATATGTCTGCGTCCTGAGATTGTCATACAGAGGATGCGGGATCTCCACTGTAGCGACACCCTCTTCGGAATCTGGCACAGGGTTTCCGGAAGCGTCCACGGCAATCTTGACTGTAGTCACAGGAGGGGCCGGGTCCCAGTATGTATAGCCGTCCACCATCACCTTCTTCTTGCCGTCGGAAAGACGTCCAGTAAAATTATGGTCGCGGCGCGGGTCTTCCGGATGATACATGTAGAACGCCCTCGGGGTCGGCACATTCCTGCCGCCATATACATTCGGACTGTCTATTCCGCTGTTCACCGGGGTCGGCAGATAGAAGCTGTTCGGCCAGTAGCCCTCCGATCCGGACAGCGGATTCTCGGCCAAAAGCATGCATTCCCGGTACTGCTGCGCCTTCGTCGTCTCACGGAAGAGGTTCGCATAGTCATCGATAAGCACATACTGAGAATGCTCGACCACATCCCTGCAGGCCTCCAGAGCCATTTCCGTCATTGCATCCGCGTCCACGAAAGAGAAGTCATTAAGCGGCTGCTCAGCCACAAGGGACGCCCCGGTACCGCTTCTCCGGCATGCCGCAAGATAGTTGCATATCCTTGCCACATAAGCTGCAGCCGTGTACTTGCCGGCAGAAGAAGTCTGCAGGACACCCTCCGGGGCTGAATTCCGCCATGCATACTCCAGGTCGCCGAGGATGAAGCCGTAGACATCCTCCAGCGGAGAGCGCGGCTCCTGTCCGTCGGAATCATAGGAGGTCACAAGAGGAACGCCTCCGAACAGCCATGCAAGATGATAATAGAAAAATGCCCTCATGAAGCGCGCCTCCGCCTTATACTGCACCTTCGCGTCATCAGCCATGTCCACATTGTCGATATAATGGAGTATGATATTGCATCTCGCCACACCGGCATACAGGACTTTCCAGGCGTCCCTTATGCACCTTGTGCTTTCTGTATAGTTGCACCAGAACATTTCCAGGCCCTCGTCGGAAGATGAAGAGACCGACACAATGTCATCTGCAGGGGCATTCATCATATAGATGAGACCAAGCCCGTAGCTGCCCCTCTGCACAAAAGAATATCCCGGAATCTTATGGCCGTTTATAATCTCATAGCATGAGACCAGCGCCATCTTCATATCTGCCTCCGTCCTGTAGAAATTCTCCGGAGAGGTCTTCGAATACGGAACCTGGTCAAGGAATGCAGCATTCTCGCATGAGGCGGCAAGCGCAGGCAGCAGCACTGCAAGGAATATATATTTGATGATTTTTTTCATTTCATTGATATTTATGCTGTTCAGAACGAAAGGTTTATCCCGAACGTGAAAGAGCGGGCCTTAGGATATGACATCCTGTCGAATCCGGTAAACAGAGGATTTGATGTGCTGACATCAGGGTCCATTCCGCTGTACTTCGTAATGACAAAGAGGTTCTCGGCATTCAGATATGCCTTTATGGAGCTGATTTTTGCCTTTGCGAGCCTCTTCCCGGTAAATGTATAGGCAAGATTGAGCGTCTTGAGGCGCAGGAACGAGCCGTCCTCCACGTAGTATGATGACACCCAAGTGTTTGTGGAGTTCAGAAGCCGTGAATATACATTTGACGGATTCTCCGGAGTCCAGTGGCCGTCCCAGTAGTCACGGCGGAGATTGTTGAACTGCGTACCGCCGCTCTGGCCCGACTCTGACCGTAGCCTGAACTCATTCATGATGTCACGTCCATATACGCCCTCGAAGAAGAATGAAAATTCAAACCCCTTGTACGTGAATGTATTTCCCATGCCCATGGTAAACTTAGGGTTTGAATCACTGATCACAGTCCTGTCCTCTGCCGTAATCTCATTGTCCCCGTCAAGGTCTTTGTACTTACGGTCCCCGGGCTGGACGGCAACAGAATTGATTGATGTGACTCCGTCCTTCAGCCTGAACTTGAAATTGTCCATATTGTCAGATGTCACCACGTCCGACGGCCACTCGAATTCATTTCCCCAGCGGTCGACAGCGATGAAGTCATCAAGCTGGTAATTGCCGTCCCACACATACCCGTATCCGACGCCTATCGGATGTCCGGTCATAATCCTTGAAATGTCATTGGCAAGAACGCCGTTGGAGATGTTCACGCTCGTGTATTCTATCCCTCCTATGTCCAGGACCCTGTTGCGCGAAAGGTCGAACGTGATGTTTGTGGACCATGCGAAGTCACGTGTCTGCACATTGTGGGTGCTGAGGCTTATCTCCACTCCCTTGTTGTCCACACGCCCGAGATTCTGCCACTGCTCGGTATATCCCGTCTGTGCTGGAAGGGTCGCACGGTACAGCATGTCCCTCGTATCCTTGTAGTACACATCTGCAGAGAAATCTATCCTATTGGAGAACAGGCTGATATCCAACCCGAGATCATATTGCCATGTCGTCTCCCACCTGAGTTTTGAATTGGCTGAAGAGGAAGGTGCCATGCCCATGATTTCAGTGCCGTTGACGGCATAATAGTTCGTAGTCATCAGGGCAAGCGCGGCATAGTCAGCAATCCTGTCATTTCCTGAAGCACCGGCACTGAAGCGCAGCTTGAACTGGTCCAGGCATTTTCTCGCATTCCGCATGAAAGGCTCCTCCGAGAGTCTCCAGGCAAGCGACACAGACGGGAAATATCCCACGCGGCTTCCTGCAACGAATTTCGACGAGCCGTCCGAACGCATGTTGAACGAGATATAGTACCTCTGCATGTAGTTATAGTTTACACGTCCGAAGACAGACATCCTGGTATTCATAGCCACATTCTCGTCCGGAGACTCCTGGACCTGTCCCTTTGAAATGTCGAACACGCCTGTAGAGCTGTCGATGAAGTCATACGCCCCTAAGGCAAGGCTCTCGATCCTGTACGCACTGAGCTCTGCACCGAGCATGGCATCGAAGTTATGCGCCTCATTCCACTGCTTCCTGTAGGTAAGTGTCATCGAGGCATTGTAACCATAGGTGTCGACAGACTTTATTTTGGCATATCCGTTCTTGGAATATCCCCACAGGCTGTTAGCAGTATAGAATTCCATACCTTTTGAGCCTGATGTGTTGCCTGAGGCAGATGCCCTGAAGTCAAGGCCGTCTATTATGCTCCAGTCAAGGTAGGCATTCCCCTGGATTCTTGAATATACGGTCTTCCTGTATGTCTCACCGGACACGCAATCAAGCAGGGTGTAGCCGTTCATATACTCGGAAGCATCTGATTCTGTGTAGATCTCTATAGGCCTTCGCAGATAGATCAGCTGTATCAGTCCGCTGTTGCCGAGCGAACCTCCTCCGGAAGATACCGCACCGTTGGAGACATTGCGTCCGTATGTCACATTTGCGCCGAATTTCAGGCGGCCGCTGATCTGATGGTCAAGCTTCAGGCGTCCCGTATAGCGTATATAGTCGTTGTTCACGATGAGTCCCTGCTGGTTGAGATACCCAAGCGTGGCAAGCAGCTGCGTCTTCTTGTTCGCAATTGCATTTACAGAGAGATTGTAGTTCTGTGTGACAGCCGTTCTGTAAAGCAGTTTCTGCCAGTCACGGTATTCATATTGCGAAGCATCAGCAGGCGCATCGTCAGCAATCCCGTCACCGTCCAGATCTATTCCATAGCCTGTCCATCCATAGTCCCGCCGGTTGAACCTGTAGTCCACATATCCCTGTGCATCAAGCATATCTATATACTTCGGGACATTGGCTATCCCGACAGAGGCATCGAAGTTCACGATTGTCTTGTCTGTTCCGGTTGCTCCGGACTTGGTAGTGATGATCACGACTCCGTTGGCGCCTCTTGAACCGTAGATTGCAGTGGCGGTCGCATCCTTGAGCACTTCAATCGACTCAATGTCATTGGGATTGAGAAAGGACAGAGGGTCAAGCGTGCCGCTGCCGGTAGTGGAAGTCGTGGCGACCTCACCGGAGGAGATGTCCATCTGCATGCCGTCAATCACAAAAAGCGGAGTCGTGCCGGCATTGATGGAATTGTTTCCCCTGATCTTGATATTGAATCCCGAGCCTGGCTCTCCTGACTGGGATGTGATATTCAGCCCCGCGACATGGCCCTGGAGAGCGCCGAAGACATTGCTGCTTCCGGTCTTGACAAGTTCATCTGCCTTTACGGAGCTGACAGATCCGGTAAGGTCTCTCCTTGACAGCGAGCCATAGCCTATGACCACGGCATCATCAAGCAGGAGACGGTCCTCTTCCATAACCACATCCATGACACTGCTGTCACCGACGACAATGTCCCGGGTCTGCATACCATAGAAAGAGAAGCTGAGAGTCTTTCCCTTAATGGCTTTTATTGAAAATCTCCCGTCATTGTCCGTGACTGTCCCGGTATTTGTACCGCTGTAGACAACCCCGACACCGGGAAGAGGATTGCCGTCACTGTCCGTCACCGTTCCGCCCACAAGGCCTCCCTGAGCATAGGAAGCAAGGGACATTACAGCCAGGAAAATACTGAAAACCAATTTTGTCAATGCACTGCGTCCCATATCAGTTGAAGTTTATGTCTGAATAATTCCTCTTTGTCTTCCAGATGGCGTCATCGAGGGATGTCACTTGCCGTCCCAGATACGAGAAGCCGTTGAATGTGACATTTGACACATTGTGAGAGGCGTCATAGCCCTGGATTACGCACAGCCCTTTCCCTTCACGCACGCTCATTACATTTACATTGGTATATGTGACGCCGTCTATGCGTCCCGGAGAATACGTCAAGGGATTCCCTTCGTCGTCATATCCTATATTGTAATTGTGCTTCAGGCAGGCAAGGTATACGGCAAACTCCATCACATCCTCCAGATATGCGTTTTCATATGTCACGTTGGAAACTGTCCCGGCAGCACCGTTGTGGATGCTCAGCCCGGCTCGCCTCAGGTCGGAAACTCCGGTTCCGGAATGTATGGCATAGATGTCCCTGTAATGCACATTCCTGATGTCCACATTGGTCTCATACCCGATTTCAAATGTGTTGCCGGCATCTACATTCCAGCCGATGCAGTCCTCATACCAGATGCCGTCCACATCGCCTTTCAGCTTGAATTTCTGCGACTTGAGGCAATAGCAGTCGTCATGTCCGTAGAGGAAGCACTTGGAGACATGCACATTTATACCTCCGATTATGTCCATGGAATCATTGTTGGTCTTCACTCCCGGTGCGCTGTTGGTGCCAAGTGTCTTTACATTTATGATATTGGAATTATGGCAGTTGGTGTACAGCGACTCCCATCCTCCGCTGTTGGAAAGGTTCGTTATATCCCTGACCTCGGAGTTTTCGCAACGCGCAAGGGCAATCGAGAACGGCTGATAGAATTCATTGTCGCTGCGTGCACAGTTGTATGTATTGAGAAAGCCTCCTCCATGGATTTTCACCCCATTGACATCCCGTCCGAAGATGGTGCCGTTCACGATGCATCCCGGTTCAAGATATACCTCCCGGCACTCCGGTGTCAATGTTATCGCACCCGCCTCATGAACCTTTCCCCCTTCAAAATACAGTACGGAAGGGTCATCTTTTGAAGGCTTTTCCCTGTCTATCGGATTGACAAAGAGGAAGAGAGGATTGTCCATATCACCGTTGAACTCTACAGAAACCCTGTCATACGCCTCGAGATACAGGGTAAGCTTTCCGTCTGCGAAGGACTGTTCATAATTCTTCGCTACCGGATGCACCACCACCGACTCAGCCTTTGCATCCTGGAGAGTGATTTCACATTTCACCTTGCCTTCACCTGCACCGACCCAGGCCAGATGCGGTTCAATGGTGGGATAGACGAAGATATAGGTCCCGTTTGCCTTGACGGTGTACTTTGTGGACTCCATTATCTGGGGAGCAAACTCATAGTACTCCATTTCATCGGCAAGCACAGTCTTGTCATCGGGAGCAGGCCCGCCGTTATCCCCGGCAGGGCCACTTGTGCATGATGTACACGATACATACATAAGCATGCATACACATATCACAATGTGTGAAAAAGATTTTTGGCTCATATTGTTAAAGATTTAAAAGCAGCAAGCTATTCTATTGTGTATTCTGTATTCTTCAGGACAAAGAACATGTCCCTGATGTCGGAGGCTGTGAGCCGTTTCCCGTCCATTACAAGATTTTCTATCTTCACATTGCGGATGCAGTGCTCCTGGCCGTCGTATCCGCAGAAGACATTCCCGTGTGCGGCCTGGTGAAGCAGATTGACGTTGCGGAGCGTTATGCCGTCCATAGTGCCCGGACTCCATGTCACCCCGCTGCCTATATCATAGTTTGTCTCGCGGATATCGATATAGATTCCGTATTCCTTGCAGTCCTCAAGGACAATATCTTCAAAAAGGATGTCTGAGATATGCCCTCCGGCACAATGGTGAATTGACAGGCCGCCGCGGTACAGGGTTGAAGGACGGCCTCCGCTATGGATACAGCAGCATCTGCGGTATATGACCCCGGAGATGTCCTTGCCAGTCTCGGCACCTATCACAAAAGAGTTGCCGCTCAGATAGTTCCATGCCGTGCAATCCTCAAACAAAATATTCCTGGCTTCACCGACGTATGTCCATTTCCGGCTCTTGACGCAAAAGACGTCGTCATGGCAATAGCCAAAGCAGCCCTTGACCTTGGCGTCTGTACAGCCGAGAAGGTCAAGGGCATCGTTCTCGCAGCCTGTGGCATTGTCAGGATTTTCGACAGCCACTACCTTATAATTGTCTATTGCAATATCTGAAGACCTTGCAATGAATGTTGACCAGTTGATGTCATTGATGAGAGTTACATTTTCGATGGCCAGTCCATTGACCCCGTCAAGCTGGATGCCCCTTGCAGCCACCCCACGCGAGTCGATAATGCCGCAGCCACGTATGGAGATGTTGTCTGCACCATTGGCCGTAATGCTGCCTTTTACTATTGCGCCGCCCTCAATATATAGGGTCTGGCCTGATTTCAGATTCAGGGAAGGCTGCCTGTATATAGCACCAGCCTTGCAGTATACGACATCAGGATCCGAAGTGTCGGGCCTGTCTGTCTCAAGAGGATTGACAAATATGAAAAGTGAATTTTCTTCAGATCCGTTTATCTCGACTACAGCCTCATCACCCGGAGAGAGCTGCAATGTCACGATACCATTTGATATGGTACAACTGTAATTCTTTGATACAGGGAGGATTTTAGCGGATTCTACATCCCCCCCCCCAGCGGATTTACAGCGACTGAGACAGTCTTGTCACATCCGAAAATGCAGATATCATGCTCGGGTGCAGGAAGCACAAAAGCCTCGATTCCATCCACCTTTACCGAATACCTCATGGACGGAACAACTGCCGGAGCATATTCATAGACATCCACGACTGCATCAGCAGAACATTCACCTTGCGGAACATTCATTGAAGAGCAGGCCACAAGAGCGGCAATGGCCATGAAAACGGTCAAGTTGCCCAGGCACAGATTCATATTGTCACAATGTTTCATTTCATGTTTTTTACTGTCCGACAGGCAGAAGAGCTGGCGCATCGGCCTTTTCCCTGCCGGACGATTCCAGACAATAATCAGTCAAGATAGATTCCGTCAATGAATCCTGTTCCTCCGGTAATGGAAATCTTCACCTCGCTCGCCTTTACTGGAGCAAAACGGTATGTCGCGAGTCCATTTTCAGACTGCCCGCTGAGCACAGGGATGAACTGTCCACCTCCGTCAGTGACAGAAATCACGAACTTGCAGTCTGATGTATTTGGATTCCAGTCCACGGTAACCCTATCAATGGTCTTTCCTGCAGCATTGACTGTAACCTCGTCGCCCTTGGTGAGATTGCGGTATGGCTCTTTTCCATTGCCTGAAGACTGTACCGACACATCTCTTCCGTCGTCGCCAAGTACAGTAAGCTTTTTCTGAAGACGGAAATCAGTAGATGATGCGGCAACAATTATATTGAACTCACCAGGCTCGACAACCCTGTTCATATTCCTGTCAAGCATGCTTAGGTCATGGCGGGCATCAAGCGTCATCTTGACAGTCTTTGTCTCACCAGCCTTAAGCGACACCCTTTCAAAGCCGCGCAACTGCAGGTCATATACCGTAATTGAGCTGACGACATCATTTACATAGAGCTGTACAACCTCGTCACCATCCCTTTTACCGACATTCGTCACATCAAAAGTAACCTCAACTGTGCCGTCCTGAGTGATTTCATCTGAAGACAGGCGAATGTCAGAATACTCAAACTCAGTGTAGCTTAGTCCATGGCCGAAACTGTACAATGCACCGTTCACACGGCTCTGGTCGCCCTTGAGTCCAGGCCTGCCGTATCCGTCCACCTGTGAATAAGGCTTGTAAGGGAAATTGAACGGAATCTGGCCGACAGTCCTCGGGAATGTCACGGTCAGCTTGCCTCCAGGGTTATAGTCACCGCAGAGTGCAGCCGCCACAGCCGTTCCGCCATGAGAGCCCGGATACCATGCCTCCAGTATTGCATCCGCATACATGTCAGCCCAGTTTATAGAAAGCGGACGTCCGTTTATCAGCACAACAATCATAGGCTTGCCTGTTGCCTTCACGGCCTCCAGAAGCTTCTGCTGATGCCCCGGGAGCTCCAGGCTCGTGCGGCTCTTGTTCTCCCCGCAGGTCCTCACCCCTCCTCCGACAACAACCACAGCCACATCGGAAGCCTCCACAAGCTCCACAGCCTCAGCCATCATCCTCTCCTCATCCGCATTCATCGCGACAGGCATGATCTCGGACAATGGCCATGTCCCGTCCACCAGCTCGCATCCCTTGGCATAGCCAACCTCAGCGACACCTTCAAGACGTGTCCTGAGACCATCCAGAACACTTACGACATCAACTCCCACCGGACCGTAATGTGTCACGGCATACGAAGTCTCGTCGGCATTAGGCCCGACAACAGCGACTCTGCGCAATTTCTCCAGATTCAATGGAAGCGCCTTGCCGTCCATACCATATTCAGAAGATGAATCAGCGTTCTTCAGCAGGACAAGAGATTCCTTGGATGCCCTCAGAGCCACCTCATTGTTGGCAGCCGAGTTCACTTCCCTGTCTGCAGCCTCATAATCCCTCTGATACGGGTCGTCAAACAGTCCGACAATGAACTTGACCCTCAGCACATCACGTACACGGGCATCAATGACATCCATTGGCACAGTCCCCTCTTCCACAAGTTCCCTCAGCGGAAGAACATAGGTATCAGGGGTCCTGAAAGTACAGCGCACATTAAGTCCGGCCATAACAGCCTGGCGTACAGATTCTTTCATATTTCCGGCCACCCTGTGCTTCGAATGCAGGTACTCAACGGCATCGCTGTCGGAAACCACATATCCCCTGAATCCGAAATCTTCCCTGAGACGTTTCGTAAGCCAGTACTCACTGCCCTGGACAGGTTCCCCGTCATAGTCATTATATGAGCTCATCACACCGAGCAGCCCTGCCCTTGATATGACTTCGCGCCACGGATATACATGCACATTCTCTACCTCATGCGGTCCCATCTGCGGATCAGTCCTTGCCATCCCCTCACGTGCACCCTTATTATTGGAATATGCAATGAAATGCTTTCCTGTCGCCGCCACCTGGTTGTCCGTCTGAAGCCCGAGGGCCATCTGTACACCAAGCTCCCCGACAAGGTACGGCGACTCGCCATATACCTCCTCATACCTGCCCCACCTCTGGTCACGCCCGACATCAAGTATCGGTGCATACACATTGGTATACCCAAGCAGACGGCCTTCACGTCCTGTTATATACCCTATCTGACGGACAAGCTCCTTGTCCCACGTGTGGCCGATTCCAAGCTGGGTCGGAAAATTAGTAGCCTTGAATGCCTCGACTCCCCTGATGCCCTCATTAGTGAAATCCACCGGAATACCGAGCCTGGTCTGCTCCACAAAGAAGCGCTGGACCTCATTCATGGCCCAGGCATGACGCGAGGCAGGCCAGCAGTTCTCATTCTGTCCGTATGGAAGTCCCCAGCCGTAGAAACCGTTGAGATGCTCGTCTATGGCTCCTATCCCGTCTTTCCAGAGCTTGTCCTTCCACTCCGGAGTCGGGAGGTCGTCTGCCAGCACGCGCCTATATCCATACAAGGTGACCATCTGGCATGTCTTCTCCTCCACTGTCATCTGCCGGAGCAGGTCTTCAATCCTGTCATCAATGTCCGCCTCTGGATCCTCATAGACATCCTTCACCCCGTTCTTGTTGAAGTCTATCCACCCCTTGCGGTAGATTTTGCTTTTGCCCAGCTCGAATTTTGAGACTGCGTTGCTTTTCTGCTGTTTACCGCCAGCAGCCAAGGATGCTGCAATACACAACAAGGCAAGGACTGCCGCAAAGGAGATATATTTCTTCATGTCCATCAGTTTAAATTGTCAATCATTATGTGTACAACCACAAATATAGAAACAAATTGCAATTCCCGATTAAAAAAAGTTAAAAATTTCACATTTTACCGCAAAACCAGCACGGACAGGCCACCTTCACGCAGGAAGACCAAGCCACCAATCCTGTCCATTGCAACCGCCTCCACTGTGTACGTACACAGTGGATTCAAAAGACCGATTCAAAAGACCGATTCAAAAGACGGAGGCAAAAGACGGAGGCAAAAGACGGAGAGAAATGAATGAAGGATGAAAAAGAGTTTCTGCCAAACACTCCCCTGCACTATGGCAATCTGCCCCACAATAAATGAATAGCATAATCATCACATAAATGACAACCAAACGCCGGTTCATCAATGTGTAACGAAAATATGATTTCACAAAATAGGAACCTCCCCAAAATTCACCCCAATCCGACAAGTATGATGAAAAGGCTAAAATGCGATAAACACTATGACAAAAATCAAGGTTGCCCAGACCATTGAAGCCAAAGCCAGACCTCAGCACTGAGCCACGCCCCGCACCCCTATACGCAAGTCCCTGATTTTTAGCCACATCCTGTAAATCGCTGCCCCGTTTTTGCAGCGATTTATAGGAAAACGCTGATTTACAAACAATTACACATCACACTACTACTTGATGCATAGTTGGCCATGAGTACATTCGGCAGTGAACCTGGAAACAGAAGAACAGAATTCGGCAAGATTCGAATAAATTTTAGCTTATCCAGAGCGGCCACATCTCCTTGGCACCTGTATTCGCCCCCCAAAAAAGCAAATGGAACTTTTGCGATAATTTAAACATGCAGGCGTTCCAGGTGTGCATGTTTGGAGAAGGACCTGGAACGGCCCCGTTTTATAACGCATTAAAAATAAACTCGTTACAATTCCAAAGCGTTCCAGGTCTTACACATAAAGTGCAGACCTGGAACACCTGTCAGCCAAAACGACCAGAAATTTCCCAACTGCCTGAAGACAGAAAGAGAATCAACAGATTGCAAGGGGTTCATCCTACCAAATGTCCATCCCGCCCCAAAATCAAGAACTTCAGGTCGGCTTTGAGAGGGGCCCTGACACCAAGTTCTTCCTCTTCAGGCTTCAAAAATATATGCTTGGACAAAGGCCAGACAAAGGCATTCAGAAGGCAACTCAGAGTAGTTTCGGATGTCAAAACTATTCCTGTTCGGACTTTGTAATACCTATGCCTGATTTCGGGCTTTACTATAAGATTTGACACACACTTTTGCAAATCAACCTATTTTTTCCGTTGAGCCGATTTTACGTTGAGCCCCACTTTTACAGGTGAGTCGCCTTGAGCTGCTTTGTAAGCAATAAAAGAAAAAAATGAGACATCGCCGCTCGCGCGGGGACACCTCATACTAACCACATAATTAATAACACTAAAACTAATAACCAATAAGTTGTAGGAACTACTGAAGAGTTCACTGACCAACTCGTTTGCAAAGGTACTGCTTTTTTTCGTATATGCAATAACCATTCCACAAAAATTGACGAAACAGCCTTTTAGTTATGGCTGTTCCCAACACAACCCGAATTAACATTCGAAACACAAACAGGCATAAGCCCTCAGGAACAAAACAAACAAGCAAATTTTCCTTACAATATATAAAGTCAAAAGGC
>CAMWUW010000055.1 GCA_947177525.1 uncultured Bacteroidales bacterium
GCAGTGCCGAGCCTGCACCGCCTCCGTCACCGATTCTGCTGAAATGCACCTGCATGTCCTCAAAGCCAACCCATGCCCCGGCAGTAATCCTCGGAGTATATCCGATGAACCATCCGTCCGCATTGCTGTTTGTCGTTCCTGTTTTTCCGGCCATCTGCCCCTCAAGCCCGAATCGGCTTCTGAGCGCATAGCCTGTACCGCTGTTGACGACTCCCTGCATAAGATCCGCCATCAGGAATGCCGTATTCTCTCCAAGTGCTTCACGCTTCGACACAGAAAACTCAGACAATACATTTCCCATATTGTCCTCGATTCTTGTGACAAAAAGAGGAGCCACATAAACGCCTTTTGAAGGGAATGTGTTATATGCCGCCACCATTTCATACAAAGAGATATTTGCTGCCCCCACGCAAAGAGGCGGCACAGGATCAAGATAGCAGCCTATTCCCATCTTGCGCATCATCTCCACCATGGCCTCAGGGCCGAACTGCTTCATCAGATATGCGGATATATTGTTTGAACTCTTCGAAAGTCCCCACCTGAGAGTGACCATATTTCCGATATACTCATCCCTGTCCGTACTCTTCGGTGTCCAGACCTTGTCATCGGCAATGATGAATGTCTGAGGCACATTAGCAACCTTGTCACACGGAGACATGCCCTCCTGCATGGCAAGGGTATAGAGAAACGGCTTGATTGTGGAGCCTACCTGACGCTTGCTCTGGCGTGCGTTGTCGTACTGGAAATTCTTGAAGTCCGGTCCGCCGACATAAGCCTTGACCTGCCCGCTGACAGGCTCCATTGCAATAAACGCCGCCCTTACAAATGCCTTGTAATAACGTATGGAATCATCCGGTGTCATGAGCGTGTCGGCATAGCCCTTGTCATTCCACGCGAACACCCTCATTTGCACTGGCTGCGAGAAACTCTTGGATATCTGTGACTCGGACATTCCCTCTGCCTTCATCTTGCGGTAGCGGTCGCTGTCACGGCGTGCCCTCTTCATGATGCCGTCGATTGTTTTCTTGTCAACGTCATTTGCAAAAGGCTTGTTGTTCTTCCATTTCACCTCGCGGTCAAACCTCTTCTGCATATCTTTGCCGATGTGGCGCGAAACGGCCTGCTCGGCATATTTCTGCATCTTCGGATTTATTGTTGTGTATATCCTGAGTCCGTCGCGGTATATGTCGTAATGCGAACCGTCCGGCTTGATGTTCTTGTTCAGCCATCCGTACAGTGCATCATCCGCCCACAGGAGAGAATCGACGACATAGTCCTCATACTGGCTGTAAGACGAGCGCTTTGGTTCCTTTGCCGCCATAGTTCTCCTGAGCATGTCGCGGAAATAAAGTCCTGAGCCGGCAGTGTGGTCCTGTATCTGATATGAAAGCACGATAGGAAGTGCACTCACGGAATCCCTCTGGGCTTCAGTAAGATACCCTGCCTTTTCCATCTGGGATATGACGAAATTCCTCCTTGACAGAGACTTATCAGGATTAAGCGCAGGATTATATCGCGTCGGCTTGTTGACCATGCCCACAAGCGTGGCACTCTCCTCAACCGTCAGGTCCGCCGGACTTTTTGCAAAAAAGGTCTGTGCGGCCGCCTTTATTCCGTATGCGTTGCTGCCGAAAAACACCTGGTTCATATACATGGTCATGATTTCGTCCTTGGTGTAGTTCCGCTCCAGCTTGACCGCAGTAATCCACTCTTTGAGCTTTATCCACACCATGCGCACCTTGGAGACGCCTGGTATCCTGCTGCTGACATCCGCCCTCGGATAAAGAGTCTTGGCAAGCTGCTGGGTAATGGTACTTCCTCCTCCCTGGCTGGAATCCCCGCCGAGCAGAGTCTTGAACAGGACGCGTCCGAGACTTTTGAAGTCGATGCCTGAATGGTTGAAAAAGCGCACATCCTCAGTTGCCACTGCCGCATAGACCAGATGCGGCGAAAGTTCATCATAGCTGACATACGAACGGTTCTCTATATGGAAAGTCGACAAGATTGTCCTGCCGTCATCAGCGATTACCTGAGTGGCAAGCTTGCTGTCCGGGCTCTCGAGTTCCTCAAAGGAAGGAATGTCGGCAAACATCCAGACAAGGCCTATCAGTATTGCGAGCGTGGCAACAGGAACTGTAAAAATAATCCAGAACCACTTGATTATTTTCGACTTCAGATTATCGGTCATAAATCACTTTATTTTAAACTATATTTCACAGCAACTCAGAGATTCCGCAAGTGCGAACCCCTAAGTTTTTACTACAGACCGACAAAATTAGCAACAAAATTTTGAAAATTCCCCCGTTTGTCCCTTACTTTGCACTTTCTTTTTGAATTGAGGAGATACAAAGCAATATGGAGGGTAAAAATTTAGTGATCGTCGAGTCTCCGGCAAAGGCCGGGACTATCCAGAAATTTCTCGGCAAAGATTTTATTGTCAAATCCAGTTTCGGCCATATCAGGGACTTGAACGAAAGCGGACTGAGCATTGACGTGGAGCATGGGTTCAAACCTGAATATGTGATTCCGGCTGACAAGAAAAAGGTCGTGGCCGAGCTGAAAAAGGCAGCAAAGAGCGCTTCCATGGTCTGGCTTGCATCCGATGAGGACCGCGAGGGAGAGGCCATATCATGGCATCTTTTCGACACGCTCGGACTTGACGAAAACCGCACGAGACGCATTGTATTCCACGAGATTACCAAAAATGCAATTCTCCATGCCATCGAGAACCCGCGCAATATAGACATGAGCCTTGTAGACGCCCAGCAGGCACGCCGAATCCTGGACCGTCTTGTCGGGTTCGAGCTTTCGCCCGTATTGTGGAGGAAGATACAGCCAAAGCTCTCGGCCGGAAGGGTACAGTCGGTTGCCCTGCGCCTTGTGGTCGACAGGGAAAGGGAAATCCTCGGATTCAACAAAGAACAATATTATAAGGTAAGCGCCTTATTCCACCCGGAAGGCACACCTGAAGGCACTCTTGTCAAGGCCAGCCTGGACAGGAGATTCCCGGACATGGATTCGGCAAGGGATTTCCTTGAAAGATGCATCGGAGCCAGGTTTGCAATATCCGGCATCGAGAAGAAAGAGGGGTCCAAGACTCCTGCCGCACCTTTCACCACATCGACCCTACAGCAGGAAGCCGCAAGAAAGCTGAGGCTGTCCGTCAGCCAGACCATGAGCATCGCACAGAAGCTTTATGAACACGGACTTATAACCTACATGCGTACCGACTCGACCAACCTGTCTTCTCTTGCAATCCACACGGCCAAGGAATTCATCTGCGGACATTTCGGGGAAGAATATTCCAGGACAAGGCAGTACAAGACCAAGGCAAAGGGAGCGCAGGAAGCCCACGAGGCGATAAGGCCGACATATATCGCAAACACATCAATAGAGGGAACACCTCAGGAGCAGAAGCTGTACGAACTGATATGGAAGCGTACCGTGGCATCGCAGATGTCAGATGCGCGCATCCTCAGGACAGACATAAAGGTATCCGGCGACAAAGGGAACGAGAAATTCGACGTGCAGGCAAGCCAGGTGCTTTTCGACGGTTTCCTGAAGCTTTATAACGAGAGCACGGACGAGCCGCAGCAGGATGACGAGACTGTAATACTGCCCGAGATGCACATAGGAGACATTATGACTGCAGACTCAATCTCCGCAGAATGCAAGTTCACCAGTGCACCGTCAAGATATTCGGAGGCCACACTCGTGAAAAAGCTCGAGGAACTTGGCATCGGACGTCCTTCTACATACGCTCCGACCATCTCCACCCTGACCAAGGGAAGAGGATATATAGTCAAGGGAGACAAACCTGGAGAAAAGCATAACGTCACAAACCTGATGCTCAGAAACGGGGAAATTTCCTCTTCGTCAGCAACCGAGACCATCGGCGCGGAAAAAGGCAGACTCCTTCCGCAGGACATCGGAATGATTGTCACAGACTATCTTGTCAAGAATTTCGGCGGAATCCTTGACTACGGATTCACCGCAAACGTCGAAAAGGACTTCGACAAAATCGCCGAAGGAGACATGCAGTGGAGCAACGTGATAAGTGAATTTTACGGGCCTTTCCACAGCAAGATACAGGAGACCCTGAGCAATCAGGAATACAGTCACGTCAGCAGGGAGCTTGGAGTGGACCCGAAAGACGGGAAGACACTCACGGCAAAATACGGCAAATACGGGCCATACGTCCAGAAAGGCGACGGTGACGACAAGGCATACGCCAACCTCGCGCCGAACCAGCTTATCGAGAGCATCACACTCGAGGAGGCCCTGAAGCTGTTTGAACTGCCGAGGACAGTCGGCCAATACGAAGGAATCGACATAATATGCACCAAGGGACGCTTCGGTCCGTACATCAAATACGGAGACAAGAACATATCACTTCCGAGAGGGGCAGACCCGCTGAAAGTCAGCCTTGAGCAATGTATCGGGATAATCACGGAAAGCCAGAACAAGCCGGCAAAGGAAATCATTTCTGAATTTGCCGGAGGAATCCAGGTTATCAACGGAAACTATGGCCCATACATAAAATATGACGGCGGCAACTACAGGATCCCGAAAGGAACCGAGCCGGCCGGCCTTACCGAGGAGAAGTGCAAGGAAATCATTGCAGCGACAAAACCTACCGGCAGGAAAAGAAAGAAATAAAAGATATTGATAATTTGCATATTTTTTGTTACATTCGCCATTTCAGAATATTCACATCTAATTTAATAAGGTATGCCAAGTTATCAGATTGACCGCATCGACCAGAAAATTCTCTCATTTCTTGTAAAAAATGCAAGAATGCCGTTTCTTGAGATAGCACGCGAGTGCAACGTCTCGGGAGCAGCAATCCATCAGAGAGTCAAAAGGCTCGAAGCCAACGGCGTCATAACAGGGTCACGCCTGCTCGTAAAACCGCAGGCACTCGGACTCAATGTGTGCGCGTTTGTAAGCGTCTCCCTCTCGGAGGCCAACAAATATCCTGAAGTCATAGAATCCTTCAAGAATATATCCGAGATTGTCGAATGTCACTTTGTGACAGGAAAGCACGCCCTGCTCATCAAGCTGTTCTGCTTTGACCACGACCATCTGATGCAGATTCTGCTGAACACAATACAGAAAATCCCTTATGTGCAGCAGACAGAGACACAGATTTCCCTTGACCAGGCAATCGAGCGTCAGGTATGGGTCAAAGAGTACCAGAACACAAGCTTCTCCGCAAGCGTAAAGGAAAGCCGCAGAAAATCAAAGGAAAGCAAGGAGAACAAGGATTAGCCTTTTCTCATCCGGACAACAGCCTCGGCAAGCACAAGGTCGTCCGGTGACGTTATTTTTATATTGAACCTCTCCCCTATTGTGAAGGAGAGTTTTTTTCCGTGTGCAGACACAACGGAGGCATCATCCGTAAACGCCATGTCATAAGCCTGCGAATAGGCCTCCCTCAGGACTTCCGAATGGAACATCTGAGGCGTCTGGGCCGCATACAGCAGCTCCCTGTCGACACGTGCCCCCTCAACCTCACACAAAGACGCCGCGGCACCGTCTCCCGCATTTTCTTTGCGGAGCACTTTCATAGTATCGACACAAGGCACAACCGGCACAAGGGCCGGGACTGCTTCACACTCCACGAACATGCGCCTCACCAGTTCAGGGGTCACAAGAGGGCGCACGCCGTCATGGACAGCCACGACCGCCCCGTCGGGAATCTTGGCAAGCGCGTTCCTTACGGAATGGAAACGTGTAATTCCGCCTTTTGCAATGACCTGCGGACAATGGAAGCCTGAGGTAAGGCAATAATTTTTCCATATCCCGACAAAAGGCTCCTGAAGAACCGTAACGACAGTCACATCCGGGCAGGCGGCCAGGAAGACCTCAATGGAGCGTCTCAATATAGCCTTGCCGTCAAGTTCAAGAAACTGCTTGGGCATGTCGCCTCCCATCCGGGTCCCGCTCCCGGCAGCCATGACAATCACATATTTTTTTCTTTCCATATACAGGTTTTTTAAATTTCCCCGCTTCCGGCAGCGTTTCCGAAAAAACATCTGCAAAATTAAGAAAGTGTTTTGATTTTTTTGTAACTTTACCGCCTATTTGATTAACTGAAACATATAGCTGAAAAAAATGGGATTTTCTTTCCTGACTCAAGAGATCGCGATGGATCTCGGAACGGCAAATACAGTCATCTTCCAGAATGACCAGATAGTGCTTGATGAACCGAGCATCGTGGCAATAGACAACAACACAGGCAAGGCCATCGCACTGGGACAGAAGGCCAAGCTGATGCAAGAAAGGGAAAACCCCGGCATCAAGACCGTGCGTCCTATGAAAGACGGAGTCATCGCAGACTTCAACGCGGCCGAGATGATGATAAGGGGCTTCATCAAGCAGGTGAACAGCAAGCGCAGGTCAATATTCACGCCTAACATAAAAATGGTTGTCGGCATTCCTTCCGGCAGTACTGAGGTGGAAATCAGGGCCGTACGCGACTCTTCGGAGCACGCCGGCGGACGTGACGTATATCTTATCTACGAACCTATGGCATCTGCCCTCGGAATCGGGCTTGACGTTGAGGCGCCTAAGGGCAACATGGTCGTGGACATAGGAGGCGGAACGACTGAGATTGCCGTCATTTCTCTCGGAGGAATCGTTGTCCAGGACAGCATCAAGGTGGCAGGAGACGTATTCACCGGAGATATACAGCACTACCTCAGGCAGCAGCACAACATCAAGGTCGGCCAGATTACTGCGGAAAAAATCAAGATTGCAATAGGAGCTGTAATTCCGAATCTTGACGGAGATGAGCCTGCACCGTATGAGGTGACCGGACCGAATCTCATGACGGCACACCCGGTGCATGCCACCATCACATACCAGGAAATTGCACACTGCCTTGACAAATCCGTGGCAAGGATTGAATCCGGCATCCTCCACGTTCTTGAGCAGACTCCTCCTGAGCTTTATTCAGACATCGTGGAAAACGGCATACACCTTGCCGGAGGCGGTTCGCTGCTCCGCGGTCTCGCAAAACGTCTCAGCGAGAAAGTGAACATACAGTTCCATGTTGCAGATGACCCTTTGAGGGCCGTTGCACGCGGCACATGTCTCGCACTGAAGAACACAGAGAACTATACTTTCCTCATGAGGTAGATTTTGCGCAAAGGCAACGTCATACAGAAAATAGCTGCTGCCGCCGTCTTCATAATTTTGGAGGCAGCGGCAGTGAGCATGCTGGGCCATAACGGAACCCTACAGAAGATATGGTTCTCACGCGGGGTCCACAAAGTGTCCGGAGCCATTTGGGGAGGCGCACAGGAAATCAAAGAATATTTCCTTTTGAAAAAGCGCAATGAGGAGCTGGCCTTTGAAAACTACAGGCTTCGTCTGCAGCTTACGAGGGAGGCTGCGGAGAAGGCTGTCTCCGGCAAGGGAGGAGAAGTTGCAGGAGACTTCAGGTACATCTACGCCGACATAATCAAAATAAGCAACAACACCCAGCATAATTACATGATAATCAACCGCGGACTTGAAGACGGAGTCAGAGAGGGAGCGGGAGTGATAACCGGAAAGGGTGCAATCGGCGTAATCGATGCAGTCAGCAATAACTATTCTTATGCCAGGTCGTTCAAGAATCATGATATGAGCATAAGCGCACGTCTCGGCAGAGAAGGGGCAGTGGGCCCGATGATCTGGGACGGGACAGGAAGTTCCGGAGCCATTCTGAAAGAAATTCCCCACCATGTCGAGGTGAATGCAGGAGACACAGTATACACAAGCGGATACTCTTCGATTTTTCCTCCTGACATACCGGTCGGAGTGACCGGAGAATCAAAGATTGTCAATGGGGCGACATACGAAATCAGGGTCCGGCTTTTCGAAAATTTCTCGGCCCTGCGCCATGTGACCATCGTTGAGAAACTGAACATGGAAGAATTGGAAAAACTGGAGAAAGACAGATGAAAGTAAGCCAACATTTCGGGATAATGTATTTTCTGCTGGTCATTGCACAGGCGGCCTTGTGCAATTTCTGTCAGCTTGGACCGTATGTAATGCTTTCCATGCTGCCTGCAATGGTGCTCTGCATGCCGCTGAGCATCGGCACAATCGGGTGCATGTTCACGGCATTTGCCGGCGGGCTCTGCATAGACTGGCTTTCAGAAGGTCTTGTCGGCCTGAATGCAGCGGCAATAGTTCCTGTGGCCCTGCTGAGGAAACCAATAATAAGAATCTTTCTCGGAGAAGACATCATCACACGCAAGGACACATTCTCATTCAAGAAAAACGGACCGCTCAAGATTTCCGCGGCACTGATGGCCGCCCTGATAATCTATGTGGGAATCTATGTGTTCCTTGACGGGGCAGGCACACGTCCGCTCTGGTTCAGCCTCACAAAGTTCGGAGCATCACTCGCATGCTGCTTCATCCTTTCCCTCATTGTCACGGCCAAGCTTATGCCGTCTGACAGAAAGGAGGGCGGAAGATGAAACTGAACAGGCAGAACAGGCTTCTGATAGGCCTTTGTACAGCTGCAGCCATACTTATAGCACGGCTTTTCAGCATCCAGATAATCAAGGACAAATACAAGACAGATGCCTCCAACAACTCAATGGTATATTCCATAATATATCCGACCAGAGGAATCATACATGACAGGAACGGAAAGATTCTCGTTGGAAACAAGGTGGCATACGACCTTATGGTCACGCCTAAGGAGGTGGAAGAATTCGACACGCTTGCCCTGGCGGAGATTCTTGAGGTCAGCCCAGACTTCATAAAGGACAAGATGGACGAATTTCACCGCAACAGGCGCAGGATAGGCTATCAGTCAGTGGTAATGCTCAAGCAGATAGAACCTCAGAGATTCATGAAATTCGCGGAACTTGCCTATAAGTTTCCAGGATTCCGTGGCCAGGCCAGAAGCATCAGGGAATACCCGTTCAACGCAGGAGGCAATCTGCTCGGCTACGTCTCGGAGGTCAACGCAAAATATCTTAAGGACCACCCGGACGAATACAGGGCCGGAGACTACGCAGGAATGACAGGAATCGAAGCGGCCAGGGAAAAAGAGCTCCGCGGAGAAAAAGGATACAACATCTGGCTGAGGAATTCCAGGAACAAAATCGAGTCCAGGTACAGAGACGGGGAGCTTGACAAGGAAGCCGTCCCCGGCAACAACATAACAACGACAATAGACGCAGACCTGCAGCATTACGGGCAGCTGCTTATGAAAAACAAGGTCGGAAGTCTCGTGGCAATAGAACCGTCGACAGGAGATATTCTGGCCATGGTGTCAAGCCCGGGAATCGATGTGGACATGCTGGCTGACTTCGGGCAGCACTACAATGACATATTGTCAAATCCGTACAAGCCGATGTTCAACAGGGCTGTCCAGGCTCCATACCCGCCTGGCTCTGTATTCAAGCTGGTCAACGGACTCATAGGGCTGCAGGAAGAGGTATTCACTCCGCAGACGATGTATCCGTGCAGCATGGGCTACCATTTCGGAAAAAGCAAGCTCGGCTGCCATGCGCACAAATCTCCGATAAATTTCGAAGAGTCGATAATGATGTCATGCAACGCATACTATTGCTATATCCTGCGCAGCATCTTAGAGAACAAACGCTTCGGCTCGATTGACGAGGCGATGGACACATGGAGGGAATATGTGATGAGTTTCGGATTCGGCCAGAAGCTCGGGAGCGACTTCCCGTCAGAACTGGGAGGCTTCATTCCTGATTCAAAATACTACAACAAATATTACCGCAAGGGAGGATGGAAGGCCACGACAGTGATTTCTCTTTCAATCGGGCAGGGAGAGATAGGATGCACTCCGCTTCACCTTGCAAATCTGTGTGCCACAATAGCCAACAGAGGATTCTACTACATTCCCCATATAATAAAGGACTCTGAAAACGTGGCAATCGATCCGAAATACAAAGAGAGGCACTATACCAAGGTCGACACAGTGCACTTTCCGAAAGTCATAAACGGAATGTACAGGGCTGTAAACAGCGGATTCGGCTCAGGAGGCACGGCAAGCATAGCTGCTGTCAAAGGACTTGACATCTGCGGAAAGACAGGTACGGCACAGAATCCGCACGGGCATGACCATTCGGTATTCATCTGTTTCGCCCCTAAAGACAATCCAAGGATTGCAGTTGCCGCATACGTCGAAAACGGCGGGTTCGGTGCGACATGGGCCGCCCCTATAGCATCTCTGCTGACGGAGATGTACCTTAACGGAGAAATCGGTGAAGACCGCAAGGCACTCGAAAAGAGAATGCTGGAGGGCAATCTTCTGGACCGTGTAAAAACAGGAAAATAAATATGAGAGATACAGGAGGGAATAAAGGAAGAGGCTTCATCAAAACAGTGGACTGGAAGCTTGTCATCTGCTATCTTGTGCTGGTCCTTATCGGATGGGCCAACATCTATGCTTCCGTACACTCATCAGAGCCTGCCTCAATATTTGACTTCAGCTGCAGAAGCGGAAAGCAGTTCGTATGGATAGCCACGGCCTTTGCCATAGCGATACTAATTCTGTTTTTAGTGAACCCGAGAGTTTACGAAGGATTTTCCTTACCTATATATATAGCAACCATAGGGCTGCTTGTAGCGGTGATTTTTCTCGGCATTGAGGTAAAGGGGTCACGGTCGTGGTTCGGTTTCGGCCCTGTCAGGTTCCAGCCGGCCGAGATATCAAAAATATCCACTTCACTGATGCTTGCCACCGTAATGAGCCAGCTCGGGTACAGGATAGGGCGCTTCAAGGATTTCGTGGTCACTGCGCTCATAATTCTTGTTCCGATGGCAATAATAGTGCTGCAGAGCGAAACCGGATCCGCCCTTGTCTATGTCGGATTCATTTTCATGCTGTATAGAGAAGGACTGTCAGGATGGCTTATCTTCATGATGGGAATGGCCATACTTCTTTTTATCCTGACGCTGGCGGCATCTCCGTATACAGCAATCCTTACACTGGCTGCAACAACGTCCCTATGCATCTGCCTATATTCCGGACGTTTCAAGAAATGGCTCATGGCAGGCATACCGGTGATAATCCTGCTTGCATTCACCCCGCATGCCCTGACATTGGCTGCAGAGCATTTTACTGCCGACGGAACAGCTGAAGCGGTGCAGGAATCATTTTTCAGCAAAATCAACCCTATTTATATCCTTTTTGCAGCAATAGCAGCTACGGTTCCATTCGCAGTTGTACATGCCTTCAGAGAAAGAAACAGATTCACATATCTGGCCCTTATTGCAGCAGCTGCCGGAATCTTACTTGTCTTTTCCGCAGACTTCATTTTCAGCAATGTGCTGCAGGACCACCAAAGGAAGCGCATAGAGGTTCTTCTCGGAATGAAAGAAGACCCGGCCGGGGTCGGATACAATGTCAACCAGTCAATGATTGCAATAGGGTCAGGAGGTCTTGCCGGCAAAGGCTACCTGAACGGCACACAGACCACATACGGCTTCGTTCCGGAGCAGAGCACCGATTTCATTTTCTGCACAATAGGTGAAGAATGGGGCTTTGTAGGGGCGACACTGACGATTCTCCTTTATGTTTTCATGATATGGAGGATAATAAAGAATGCAGAACACAGCCGGGAATCATTCACAAGAATCTACGGCTACTGTGTGGCATGCTGCATTTTCATGCACCTTTTCATAAACATAGGCATGACCGTCGGGCTTATGCCTGTAATCGGGATACCTCTTCCTTTTGTGAGCTATGGAGGTTCATCATTATGGGCATTCACGGCCATGCTCTTCATTTTCATAGCACTGGACAGAAACGAAAGGAAGTATTTCTAAAATCAGAGATGTGCAATAATGCCTGAACATAAAAATCCCCCTGCTGCAGCAATCTGCGACAGGGGGAATTTCTTCAAAAGGGAGTTTTCTTATTTTATATGAGAGACTCACCTGTCATTGCCTCAGGCTGCCTGATTCCCATAAGCTTCAGTATTGTAGGGGCAACATCGGCAAGCTTACCGTCCTTCACTGCCTCCACGCCCTCGGCGTTGATAACAATGAAAGGAACCTGGTTAAGCGAGTGTGCCGTGTTCGGTGTACCGTCAGGATTGACAGCAAAGTCAGCATTTCCGTGGTCTGCAGTAAGAAGCACAACATAGCCGTGCGCGATTGCAGCTTCAACAACCTTCTTCACACAATTGTCGACAGTCTCCACAGCCTTGCATATTGCAGGGAAAACGCCAGTATGTCCCACCATGTCACCGTTGGCAAAATTCAGGATTATAAGGTCATTCCTCTCCGTATTTATCGCCTCGACAAGTTTATCCGTAACTTCAGGCGCACTCATTTCCGGCTGCAGGTCGTATGTTGCAACCTTCGGGGAGTTTACCAGAATCCGGTCCTCGTTTTCAAAAAGCGACTCTGCGCCTCCGTTGAAGAAGAAAGTCACATGGGCATACTTTTCAGTCTCTGCAATGCGGAGCTGGTTCTTTCCGGCCCTGGACACGACCTCACCAAGAGTTTCCTGCACATTTTCCTTGTCAAACAGTATATGCAGTCCCTTGAACGAAGCATCATACGGAGTAAGGCAGCAATAATACAACGGTAACGTATGCATGCCCTGCTCAGGCATATCCTGCTGTGTAAGCACCGCAGTAAGTTCACGTGCCCTGTCATTGCGGAAGTTGAAGAAAATCACGGCATCCCCTTCTTTTACAGTTGCAAGCGGATTTCCGGAAGCATCAGTAATTACGACAGGTTTGATGAACTCGTCTGTCACACCCTCATCGTATGAAGCCTGGATGGCCTCTGTAGCAGAAGAAGCCTTTGTGCCCTTGCCTTCTACAAGCATGTCGTAGGCAACCTTGACTCTCTCCCATCTCTTGTCCCTGTCCATGGCATAGAAACGTCCGCAGATTGAAGCGACCTTGCCGGTAGACTTTGCCATTTCAGCCTCAAGAGCCTCAACAAAACCTTTTCCGCTCTTAGGGTCGGTGTCACGTCCGTCCATGAAGCAATGTACGAAAACATCTTCAAGTCCGTACTCCTTCGCCACATTCAGGAATTCATATACATGCTCAAGTGAACTGTGGACGCCTCCCATTGAGGCCAATCCCATCAGATGGAGCTGCTTGCCGTTTTCTTTCACATAATCGTATGCGGCCTTGATCTCCACATTCTGCAGGAGTCTGTGCTCACGGCATGCGATGTTGATTTTGACCAGGTCCTGATATACCACACGGCCTGCACCGAGATTGAGGTGGCCGACTTCAGAGTTGCCCATCTGCCCGTCCGGAAGACCGACATACTCTCCGCATGCCTGCAGTTTGCCTGTAGGATATTTTGCCCTGAGGGAATCAATGTACGGCGCACCCTGTACATAAATGGCATTTGATTTGTCATGCCTGCCCTCGCCCCAACCGTCGAGGATCATAAGAAGAACTTTATTATCCATAATATTGTTTTTATTATTTTGCTATTTATCTCGGCAAAGATACAATTAATACACCACTTTTTCTAATTTTGTAGATTGAAACTGCGCGGAGTGGATCCTTGCGGAAGAAGTGAAAAACAAAAGAATAATTTATGTCAAAAAGAAATGACCAAGGGAAGTCCAGAGGGAAAAGCCGTATGGGCAAAAGGAAGAAAGAGAAGAGGATTTTTCCGCAAGTGGAAGGAAAAGTGCAGATGACCAGAGAGGGTTACGCATTCATAATAGTGGAAGGAGAAGAAGATGATGTCTTTGTCAAGGCATCGGCAATGCGCGGAGCGCTTAACGGTGACATTGTGCGTGTTGCGGTAAAGCGGGAAAAGACAGATACACAGAAGCGCGAGGGGGAGGTTACGGAGATAATCAAAAGATCAGGCAAACCATTCATAGGCGTGCTCCATGTTGTGAACGGACAGGCCTGGGTGCTCATGCAGAGCAGATTCATGCCATACGACATATACATACCTTTTGCGCAGGCGGAAAATACGCGTACAGGCAAACGCAGGTCTGCAGAAAGACCGGCTGACGAGACAGGATATCTCATGCATGCAGGAAACGGGGCATACGCTGTCAAAGGAATATATGAATCCGCTGAAAACGGAGATGCAAGGACAGAACTTACCGCACGCTCCGGAATGAAGGTAGCTGCTGTAGTGGACTCGTGGCCAAGGAATGAGACCATACCGAGAGGCCATATCGTGGATGTCTTGGGAGAACCGGGAGAGAATGACACGGAGATGCATGCCATTCTTGCAGAATATGCCCTGCCGTACCGCTTTGAGCCGGAAGTTTCCGGTGCAGCCGACCTTATTTCTGATGTGATTACCCCAAAAGACATAGCGTCCAGAAGAGATTTCCGGGATGTGCTGACTTTCACCATAGATCCGGCTGATGCAAAAGATTTCGATGATGCCCTGTCCTACAGAAAGCTGGAAAACGGCAATTATGAAGTAGGCGTTCACATTGCAGATGTTACGCATTATGTACGGCCTGGTTCTGCCGTGGACGAGGAGGCACTCAGCAGAGGAACATCAGTATATCTGGTGGACAGGACCGTGCCTATGCTTCCGGAGAAACTTTCAAACAAGCTTTGCTCGCTGCGCCCTAACGAGGAGAAACTTACATTCTCGGCAGTGTTTGAGCTTACTCCTCTGGGAAGAATCGTAAGCCAGTGGTTCGGCAAGACCGTCATAAATTCAGACTACAGATTTGCCTATGAGACTGCACAGCAGATAATTGACGCCGGCAATGATGCGATGAAAACAGAGCTTAGGGGAGGTACGGACGGAAGAACTCCTTCCGATTCCTCCGAAGCAGTCATGGGAGAGGGAGAAACCGTAGGCATGGTAATACCGGATGTGCTCAAGGAAGCCGTCCTGACCATGCATTCGATTGCCTCAAAACTGAGGAAAAGGAGGTTTGCTGCAGGAGCCATCAGTTTTGAAAGACCGGAGATGAAAGTTGAAGTGGACGAAAAAGGACGTCCTGTGAACATTTATCAGAAAGTCTCGCGCGAGGCCAACTGGCTCATTGAGGAATTCATGCTTCTGGCCAACCGTTGCGTGGCAGAATTTGTGGCGACCGGATGCAAAGGCGTCCCAGGCACGAAGAAGAGTTCAGGAAAGTCCCGGGCCAAGACTTTCGTATACCGTGTACACGACGAGCCCAATCTGGAAAAAATCGAGAATCTGCGCAAGTTCATTTCCAATTTCGGATACAAGATGGGTCCGGCAAACAACGGAAAAGAGATTTCCAAAGAGCTGAATACGCTGTTCAATGCAGCCAAGGACACTCCTGAATACAATGCAATTGAACTTCTCTCGCTCAGGACAATGGCCAAAGCCAGATATGACACCGAGAATCTTGGACACTATGGCCTTGCATTCAAGTACTACACGCATTTCACATCTCCTATAAGAAGGTACCCGGACATGATGGTACACAGGCTTCTGGCCCAGTATCTTGAAGGAGGAGAGTCGGCAGAGCTCGCGGTATATGACAAATTATGCAAACATTCTTCAGAAAGGGAAATCGTTGCGGCTGAAGCCGAAAGAGCCAGCATAAAATACAAACTTGTGGAATTCATGCAGGACAAGGTCGGATACGAGTTTGAAGGCAATATATCAGGTCTGACGGACTGGGGCATCTATGTTGAAATCAATCCGACAAAGATTGAAGGCATGGTTGCACTGAGGGACATCAAGAGTGATTTCTTTGAGTTTGATGCCGACCACTACAGAATTGTAGGCAAACGCTCACATATCGTGTACAATCTCGGAGACACGGTCAGAATACGTGTAAAAAAGGCCAATCTGGAGCAGAAGCAGCTTGACTATGAGTTCGTGGAAACAGGCCTGGAGGAAAAAATCCATGACCGCATGGATTATGAATACGGGCGCGGCACTGCTTTTGTGAAAGGTGCGGACGGCTCTTTTGACAATGTAACTGTAGGCATCAACAAGGCGGCGCGCAAGGAAAAGGTACGCAAGGCCATAAGTGAGGCAAAACGCAAAGCCAAAAAGGCAGCGGGACGTCTCACATCGGGCGCCAAGCGGTCAGAGAGCAAAAAGAAGCAGACCAAAAAGAAAAACTGAGAATGAAACATCCCAAGGAGATAGAAAGGTACGGAGAGCACTATTCCGACAGAAAATTCAGCAAGAAACTGCTGAAGGCAGCCAGGAAGGCAGGAGCGCAGACTGTATATGCCGTAATGCTGCTGTATTATGTACTGCGGAGTCCGTCTGTGTCCAATGCAGACAAAGCCAAGGTGTACGGAGCACTCGGATACTTTATACTTCCCCTTGACCTGCTTCCGGATTTCCTTCCGCTCATAGGTTATGCAGATGACCTTTCGGCCGCCATTTGGGCATTGCACACTGTCTGGAAAAACATTACGCCGGAAATACGCTCACGTGCAGCTGCCAAGACACGTGAATGGTTCAGCGGATTCGACCAGTCATCGGCAGATGCGCAATTTGCGGAATAAAGGCCTTGGAGACGCCTTTTAAGGCATCAGCCACATCCGGCATAAGACAAAAAAGTTCCCGATGTTCTTAAGACAAGACATCGGGAACAAATATTTCAGAAGGACGGTCCCTATCTTATATAGCTTGTAATAAGCTTGAGGTTCCCATCCGGAACAAAGGTAACGGAACCCGTGCATGCCGGCACAAGCACAGTCTCGCCCTGACGCAGGCTGACAGTGTGGCCCTCAGAATCACTGAGAGAACCGGCTCCTCCTGTGCAGATTACAATAAGGAAAGAATCCAGAGACTTCACATCCTTGGTGAACGGCTTGTCAAGATCATAGAGCGAGGTCGTGAAATATTCACAGGACACAATCTCATTCTCCCCGTTGCGCTTTTCCGTATATTCAGTCTTATAGTCAGGAAGGACATTGTAATCAATTGCAGCCTTCGAAAGTTCGGTGTGAAGTTCACGCGGCTTGCCGTCAAGTCCCTTGCGGCCGAAATCATAAATCCTGTATGTAATGTCGGATGTCTGCTGGATCTCTGCTATGAAACATCCGCTTCCAATGCTGTGGATACGGCCTGCCGGAAGGAAGAACACATCTCCTGCCTTAACATTGTAATCATGAAGGACCTCAGTCACAGTATTGTCCTCAACCTTTGCAGCATACTCTTCCGGAGTAATCCTGCGGGTAAGTCCTGACATCAGATGGGCCTTCTCGTCAGCCTGCACCACATACCACATCTCGGTCTTTCCTTTCGAGCCGTTATGCCTTTCGGCTGCGAGTTTGTCGTCAGGATGGACCTGGATGGAAAGGTCATCACGGGCGTCAATGAATTTGATCAGGAGCGGAAACTCCGTGCCTGTCTTTGCATATACTTTCTCTCCGAGAAGCCTGCCTTTGTATTCAGATGCAAGTTCTGTTACAGTCCTGCCGGCCAGTTCACCCTCCGACACCACAGACTCATTGCCCTTTACTCCGGAAAGTTCCCAGCTCTCTCCGATGTTGTGCTGGTCTGTCTCCACGCCCTTGAAAGGTGCGATTTTTTCGCCGCCCCATACGACGGTCTTGAATATCGTATTGAATTTTAAAGGATACATATCTTTATTACATTTTGTCAAGTTGGTTCAGTGCAAAAGTATAGGCACCTACAGAAATTGCCTTGCTGGCTCCCATTTTCGAGATTGCCACTCCTATGCGCTTCTGAGGGTCATAAATGACCTCTATGTCACTTCCGAAAATCTTGAGTCTCCTCTGCTCTCCCCTTGCGAATGCAGCGAACTCCTCCTCGTTGTCAAGGTCATAGACCTTCATCTGCACACGGTCAAGCTGGTCTCCGGAAAGCGTGCCTATCTTGCTTCTGAGCGCGGCAAGGAGCGACGGCATTATATACTTGCGTGCCGCTGTGATTCCTCCTCCGATTACGATGAGACCGTCAGTAAGCGTCACGGCCGTAGCCATTGCGTCACCGGCGACTTCTCCCATCTCTGCAAAGGCTTTCTTGGCTGCTTCAGCGTCTCCGGTCCTTATACCCTCTGCCACATCAAAGATGTCCTTAGGCTCAAGACCATGGTCAGGATTGCCCGAAAGTTCCCCGTAGACTCTCTTGACTGCCCTGACTGCAACTCCTTCCTCCACAATGACGTTCTGGTTTTTCTTGTGCGGCAGGCAGAATGTCTCCACGCATGAGTTGTCTCCGCGGTTAAGTTCCCCGTTGACAATCATTCCCACGCCGAAGCCTGTACCGAAAGTATAGCCGAGCATATTCTTGTAGCGCTTTGCACTGCCGGCCATTTCCAATTTCTCGTTTATCTCAGGCAGAACACCTCCGAGGGCCTCGCCGTATGCAAAGAGGTCTCCGTCATTGTTGATGAAGACCGGAATGCCGAACTTCTTCCTGAGGAAAGGTCCGAGGGCAACTCCGTCCCTGAAAGACGGGAAATTCGGAAGGTAGCCTCCGATTATTCCGTTAGGATAGTCCGCAGGTCCAGGGAACGCGAAACTGATGGCAACCGGTTTTTCACCAAGCCTGTTTATGATTTCCTGGAACCCGTTGCCCATTGTGCCGAGACACAATTCAAGGTCGTGTGAGTTTGACGGAAGAGTGAGAGGATTCACGATGAATTCA
>CAMWUW010000056.1 GCA_947177525.1 uncultured Bacteroidales bacterium
CAGAGGGTCGGGGGTTCGACTCCCTCTGCTCCCACTAAACGAAACGCCTTTGCAGATTACTGCAGAGGCGTTTTTCCTTATTAGCCCCACCTTCGGAGGTATAATGGACATTTTCAGTTGGTGAAACCACATGTAAAACCGGATGACGAGACAATGCAGGTCAGGGCTCACAGTAAAAACATGCCGGTCCTGGTCCCCCTGGCCAGGCAGTCATGTCGGCTCAACGGAAAAGGGCTCACCGTAAAAAGTAGGTTGATTTGCAATTGTAGTAGGTTCGGGGCACAAAGCAGGCAGAGCAGTCCCTGGACTGAGCTGTGCAGCTTGGGCTCAACATAAAATCATAGTTGTTTTTAATTTTACGTGATGCGCGGCACCAATATTGCGTGGTGCGCAATGCGCTGTGAATCAGCCGTTTCCTGTTATTCGCTGCCCCGTTTTTGGGGCAGCGAATAACAGGAACAAACTAATTCTCAAGCACTTACACTCACCGAATCCAAACTTTCAGCACCGCCGCCAGTCCTGCCACCAAAAGAAATGACCGGCACAACAGTGGCCAATCATGCTCGAGCCAGGCATTTCGTCACAACTTAAACAATTGTGCATCACAAGATTGTCAACCATACACCTCCCCTCCCCAAAGTATACTTCTTCAAACTCATCAGTTAATTCTGCACCTGCTTGCGGACTCTAAATCATTACATAACGATCTGGAAAATTTGCTATACACAAAAAATATTTATATCTTTCGGAAACTATGGACTCTTTTATCCCAAACCGGCATGCATGTGCAGACGGTCTCTGTGCCCAGAAGCATATTTTTGCGACAGGGCACAAGCAATAAGTCTGCACAGGACATGACGCAAGCAAGATTTTCATAAAGACAGAAGACAGCCATGCCAGCATGACCGGCAAAAAGAGCCTCCTGACGAACTGACATTAACAGCCGCAAGGCATTAAAGCACTAAATTTATGAACAGATTTCCCCTCGCCGCAATGGCGATTCTGCTTCTTGCAGGCCTCGCATCATCATGCGAAAAACCAAACAACTCCCCCATTGTTCCAGGTCCAGACCCTGAGCCAGGCCCAGGTGTGGAAAACACAATCGTGATGACTGATGCGACCTCATTGCTCTATTATGGAGACAGGAAGACCGAAGGACTTTACAACTACTTCGTAGGCTTCTGCAGCACAGCCATTACAGAAGACAGCGACGGCTACCTGATACCATCCGGAGACGGATGCATGGTGAAAGTTGACTTCTACAGCTCCACACCATCGGATTCATGGCAGAGTGCCGAACTTCCCGACGGGACATATATCCTCCAGGGCAGCGACGAGGAACTTTCGGCAGGAATGCTGCACAACTATTACACGCGCATCGAGACAGTTGTGGACGGAGCCGTCAAAAGCCAGGATTTCGCATCAGGCTCAATCGAAGTGAGCAGCAGCCAATCAGCCAAGATCGTGAAAGGGACATTCAAGCTGACAGACGGAAGCGACTTCATTTTCAGCTACAAAGGCGAACTGCTGACGGCAGACCCTGACGCAAGCCATGTACTTCCTCCTATGACGGAGCCGATTGATGTGACAATGAACATTGCGGCAGGCGCATATTACGGAGACGACTACAAGATGGGAGCAGACAGATATGAAATAGCACTGACAAATGCACCGCTGAACTCTTCCGGAGAAATCAACGGAGCCGGATATATGCTCTACCTGTCAATGTTCGACACCCCGTCTTCGATAATAGGCCTCTCTGCCGGAACATATACAGTCAACGACACTTACGAGGCAAAGACAATCGAAAAAGGCGAAATCATACTTGATGTGACCGGTTCATTCATAGTCAAGTACAACGATAACGGAGCGACTGAGAATTTCTGCATGATAACAGCAGGTACCGCAACAGTTGCACTTTCGGGAACAACGTACACAATAACAGCAGATTTCACTGCAGACGAAGACCTGCCTGTCAAGGCTACATATTCAGGCGAAATTGATTTTGAAGACTACTCCTCAGCCGGTTCGCAGTCTCCGTCAACTCTCACAGGAGACCTGGATTTCAAATTCGCAGACAACTCGGAGGTTTACATACAATATTTCGGAGACTATTACGGCACAGGTACGGACAACTGGTATATAGAAATCGCTGACGCCAGCAACTACATCATCATTGACCTCAACACTCCGCAGGCCGGATTCTCGGAAACAATTCCTTTCCCTGAGTCAGGGCAGTACAACATGTCAGTTGACTATGGCACAGGAATGTTGACAGGGGTGCTCGAGGGAGACGAAGCCATCGGCACATGGTACTTTGACCTGACAAAAGACAATGTCTATGCAGCCGCCATAGACGGTACAATCAAATACACAAGGTCAGGAGAGACAGACATTCTGAAGATTGAACTTTTAGACGAGAACTACAATCTCATATCCGCCCAATGGCAGGGCACGCTTCCTGCCGCAAGCAATGAAGCAGGCTACAGTGCAGCATCCGCAAGCCGCGCACAGTCATGCAGGACTCTAGTGAAGAGGTCTCCGGCCATAATCCGTCCATCAGCAAAGTCGAACAGGATTGGCTTCGGCAGAAGGCTATAAACAGTCTCCAGTCACAAAAGCGGCAGAGTGTCAGCCAACCGCCCGAGCTCCGTCGCCTAACATAAACTCATTAAAATTACCGGTCTGCAAGCCGATTAACCGATGGTTTGCAGGCCGGTAATTTTAATGTTCTTATTCCTTACTCAATTTCAATAAAAATATTTTCGAGCCTAACAAACAAATCACTTGGCAATTCATCATTTATTTAAATCCTTTTTGCATCTTTGCATTTGAAAAATCATCAAAATTTCAAAGGTGACATGACTAATGAATATTCTATAGATAATACTACTCTCAAGCAACGTATAGAAGCAATGCCTGAAGATTGCATTCTGTTCCGTTCAGATTTCCCTGAATACCACACGGAATTTGTGGGGAGTATTTTGTCCGAGTTGACAACTGAAGGTATGCTTGTTAAAATTGCCATAAAACTGTTCAGGCCCGGATATCACTCTGAGCTATTCAGATAGAAGAAATATGAGGTAATTATATACTACATAATATAACCTCATGAAGCATACAACAAAAACCCGGAGCCGGACCAATCATTTCAGGTCAGGCTCCGGTTTTTTTATTGATTTTACCGACAGGCGGGCCGGGACTCCACGCATGAGGTGGGCGGGGCACGGCGCCATCTGAAGGACAGGCAGTTACACTTTCAGGAAGACTTGCTTCTTGTAGAGGAAGTACAGGAAGAGCCAGCAGGCTGCAACATAGCCGGCACTCAAGACGACAGCGCCCCATTCCGGAGGCAGCAATTCCGCAAGGCCACCGAGGAAAAAGCGGTCTATCTTATTGAAATCTATGATGCTCTGGGCAATGTATATCGTTATCGAATTCATTCCGATGACACGGAAAAAGAATGTCCATCGGCTGTATCCCTTCACATCAATGATATAATAGAACAAGGCGAACAGGGCAAGCGAATATGCCCCTACGACAAGCACAAAAGAACTGCTCCACAGCATCTTGTTCAGCGGGAACACCAGACTCCACAGCAGGCCTGCTGCAAGAAGCACAAGCGATGCCAGGCCCATATATCCGGCCTTCTTCGTCCCGTCCAGCTTTTCTGACCGCACAAACTCCCCGGCAAACATTCCGAGCATCGCCGTGACAATGGACGGCACAGTGCTCAGCAGTCCTTCGGGATCAAAACGTCCTCCGTCATATATCAGACGTCCCGGAAGCAGAATACGGTCCACATACCCCACAAGATTGCCCTGCATCGAAAGCGGATCAGCCCCAGGCACATCAGGCGCAGGCACATAGCATATCAACAGCCAATAAGCAACAAGTATGACGGCAGCAATGACCGCACGGGCAGCAGGCTTGAAATACACATAGATAAGCGCGGCAAACATCCATGCAAGGCCGATTCTTCCGAGCACACTGGCCACACGCAGATTAGCGAAGTCAAACCTCAGAAAACCATTGCATATTATCCCCAGACAGACAAGCGTAAGCCCACGCCTGAAGATTTTCAGCAGAATCTCCCTCATCGGCCTGCCCTGCTCCTTCTGCTTTGCCAGAGAAAACGGGAACGACAGCCCTGCGATGAACAGGAAAAGCGGAAAAATAGTGTCATGATGTGCAAGTCCGTCCCAAGGCACATGCTTCATGGTTCTTGCCAGCCAGCACTCAGCCCCATTGGGAAACAATTTGCAGACATTAATGACAAGCCCCGTGAATCCCATTATGAAAAGCATATCGAATCCGCGAAGGGCATCTATCGACATTAGGCGTTGTGATTTCATTTTTATTATAATTTACAATGTAGCACAAATTCGTAATCATCAATCCTTTACAAGATATCGCTGCCCCAAAATCGGGGCAGCGTACTTCAGCATAAAATTGACATTCAACATATTACATAACACCAAACGGTTCAACCACCATATCAAACTGGTCAATGCTTCCGGTACGGTACGCAAGATGCCTTGTGGACGGCGAAATCCCGAACAGAGGCGAATATGTACGCACCTTTATCGTCTTGCCGTCAGGCATAAACTCCAGGATACGCAGCCAGCCGTCCCCGCCGTTGCCGTCCCATCCTCCGCCGAGCATCTGCACATTGAACATCATCTGATGCACCGGCCGTCCTGCGGCATTCCTGTCTACCCTATAGGCAACAGAATCCTCAAAGCCGCCAGGCTGTCCCTTATGCCCGCAGATAACAAGCACGATATTGGAAGACTTAGACACCAGCTTTTCCCACACAGCCTTGCCCCAGTTGCGCGGAGTTATGGTATATCTCTCATTGTCAGTCCTCCCCGCAGTCCTTTCATACAGGAATGAATGGGTCATGAAAATCACCCTGTGATTCCTGTAGCGGTCCGAGGAAATAAAATTCCCGACCCAATCCAGCACCTCATCACGCGGAGCAAATTCTGTTGTCACCACCAGCATCCTGCCCCATGCGGCGTCATCAAACTCAAATATAGCATTTTCCAATGAAATAACACCATTCCTGTTCGGAAATGCGGCCACACAGACATTCCGCCAGCACGGATTCCTCTCGAAACTGAAATATTCCGGAAAATGCGTCATTCCGTTCTCCGAACGCCTGTAGCCATAGTCATGGTTCCCGGGAGAGATGATATACGGAACTTTTCCGTCCAGCCTCGCAAACGAACGCGAAGCCGACTCCCACATCTCACGGCTCGTCCGGTTCACCATCGGGTCATCCTGGACAATGCTCTCGTTCTGCTCCACAAGGTCACCGGTACAAAGCACAGCCTTTATGTTCAGGTTCTGCACATTGTCCGCTATCCATGCCGTGCACAATTCAAATATAGGCTGGCAGATATCATACTTGGTATATCCCTGCGGGTCTCCGAGAAGAATCATTGAGAACGAATCCTCATCATAGAGCTTCTGCGGATCAGCCCTGTTCTGCGACATCACAGTAAGCCCGGAGCACAGAATACAGCAGAATGCGGCCAAACGGCGGCACAAACTGAGATTATCTGTTGAACACATGTTTTGCATAATTTGTAAGTCCCATCGCGTCATAACGCGCTGCCATTACAGAAAGCCTGGAAACAAAATCATTGAAATCCCTATCCGGCGATGCCGTCCACGCAGCTTCGCAGAACGCATCAAGGCGAGGCAGGAGCTTATACTGCAACATGGCGAAATCAGGCACATGCTCAGTCCACAGATTGCACTCCACTCCCAGCACCTGCTTCATCTCAACAGGAGTATAGGCAGAAGCGGGGTCAAGGCTGTAGGCGCATTCCACATTAAGATTGAAATTGCTTCTTCCGCGATGGCAATAAGGCTCATTGGCATGCTCCGATTCAGGCACCTGATAATAATCGAAATAGCAATAATAGTTAGGGCACAATATGGAATAATTTCCGTTTGCGAACACCTTCTTTGCACGCTCTCCGAAATACCTCTGCATAACCACGGCTGTAGTGCTCAGCCCGCCCTCTGAAATCTCGTCCCATCCGACCAGCTTCCGTCCTTTGGAGCGGATGAATTTCTCGACACGACGTATCGTGTAGCTCTGCAGTTCCTTCTCATCCGCCAGCCCTTCGTCCGCTATCCTTTTCTGGCAAAGAGGGCATTTCTCCCACTCGGACTTCGGACACTCGTCACCGCCTATATGGATATATTCTGACGGGAAAAGTTCAATCACCTCTGCAAGCATATTCTCAAGAAACTCGAATGTGGTTTCCTTGCCGGGGCAGAAGACATCGCTGCTTATCATGAAATTAGGAAGCACCTTGTACCCCTCCCCGCGGCAGCCGAGCCACTGATACGAAGCAAGGGCAGCATTGGAATGTCCCGGGATGTCAATCTCAGGGATTATGGATATGAACCTCTCCTGTGCATATTTTATAATCTCACGTATCTGCTCCTGGGTATAATAGCCGTCAACCGGAATGCCGTTCGGCTCCCACGACGGCCATCTCACAGTGTAAGGACGATAATTGCCGATGCGCGTAAGCTCCGGATATTTCTTGATTTCTATCCTCCAGCCCTGGCTGTCGGTGAGGTGCCAGTGGAATGTATTGAGCTTGTGCATGGCAAGCAGGTCAAGCAAGTCCTTTATCTCGTCCACCGTGAAGAAGTGGCGCGAACAGTCAAGCATCATCGACCTCAACGTATACACGGGAGCATCCTCAATGTCCGCATACGGAAGTTCAATGGCAGTCACAGAACCGTCTGCCGGCATCTCCACAGGCATCAGCTGAAGAAGCGTCTGGCAGGCATAGAAAGCCCCGGCTGCAGAACCTGCCGTTATCTCCACTCCTTTCCCGTCTATCGTCATGCGGTAACCCTCCGGTTTCATGGCTGGGGAAATGCCGATGCGGACGGCAGCCTTGTCTTTAGGCTCCAGTCCTTTTCCGAAGACAGGCGTCAGATGGCGTTCCAGCAGGTCCGCGGCATAGTGCAGCTGCGGGTCATCATCCGCGAGGAAGATTCCAGAAGAAGGTTTCAGGCAGAAAGTCTTCCCTCCGAGCTCCATTTTCTGCGGCTGCGGTATGACAGCCAGACAGGAACGGTCACATTTCAAAAGGCCTGCCCATGACGGCACCGCCAGGGCAAGCACAACCAAAAGTGTGAAAAACTTTTTCATCAGAGAGTATGTTCAGACGGATAAGAGAATGGATTCTCCGCTCTCCAGCGGGCCTTGTATATATGGAGACCGTCCACAAAGAACAGCCTGTTGCCTGTAGACAGTTCCAGGACCTCATTTGTCCACCAGCTTTCAACCGGAGTCGTATATATGGCAGTCTGTCCAGGCTCACCCGTGCAGACACTCTTCACATTCTTCTGAAGGAAAGCCGGAGCAATCTCAAAGCTGCAGTCGGAAGGATTGAAATAATAGACATTGGCCCAAACGGTGAGCAGAAGCCTGTCCTCGCCATATACAGGCATAAGGTCGTGCCCCAGAACAGACGGAAGCGCAAACGACTTGTCAAGCACGAGCAGGCCGTCCTCATACTTGTAGCTGCGCATCTCTTCATCACCGGCACACCACAGACAATTCCTCTTATAGTCCCAAACGGCATTATGCACACCCTTGAAATCAATCTTCTGCACATATTCAGACGAATACTGCTGCAGAGTATCGCATTTCCAGAGAGTCATGTATCCCTCAGACGATGCACAGACAACATTATTGTCCGGAAGCACCTCCGCAGAGTGAGGGTTTCCGCCAGGCTTGGCAAGGAAGAGCACCTTCTTGTCCTTTATCCTGACGAGCGCACATCCGCCGTTGCTTGCCGTTATGAGCAGGCAAGACTTGTTGTAGACAGGCTTGGCCTCATCCGGAAGACCGAACCATTTGGCCTGTGCCGCAGAAAGTCCGTCTTCTGCAGGCTTCCATTGCCACAGCAGCAGGCGTGTAGGCTGGTCATATATGCAGACCGTATTCGAGGCCTGTTCCGTAAGGATAAGCTGCTTTGCCGAAGTTTCCACTGTCGGGATTGCGGGCTTTGCGGCAGGTTCTTTGGATGAGGATTCATTGCCGCAGGAAGCCATGCCGAGCATAAGCATGACTGTAAAAAATAATTTACTCATATCAATATACATTTATTATTCCTGTCAATGTCCGGACACAGGCATCCGCATAACCGCGTGTCCGGACATTTCATAATCAATTAATTTTCACACATCTTACAGGGAAGGCCTGACACGTCAGGTTGGTTCCCGGAGCAGTATTGAAGTCCCAATAGATGCTGCACCTGCACTCGGCCGCCGCAAGAGTAGCCGTATGCATGGCTATCACACTGCCTGGCCTAGTAAGCGCACTATGCCATTCCCTCCATCCTGTTGCAGGGAAGTTATATGTCTCTCCATTGTAGACAGCCCTTCTTCCCCATGTAATCGAGTAATTTGCATATTCCCACGATCCGCCATTGATGACACCGCTTATATACTGGTGCATCTCAGAATGTGTCGGCACACGGTAGCCGGCCGGACAAGGGTTGTTGAGAGTGTTCGCAAGAGACACGCCGCCCCAATAGTCCTGTATCTCACTGTTGGAGGCAGCCCAGTCACCGCTGTTCCAATTGCCATAGAACACCAGAGGATTCTTGGAAGCCTGCTCTTCAGTGCACCTTACCTGCTGCAACGAGAATCCGCCGGACAGCACATCAGTATTGCATATATATGGTGCAGTCCATACCCTGTCGGCAGCCCCAAGGCCAAAGCCTACGGACTCTGTCAGGCTTGTGGAGATATTCTTGTCCATGATGTTTGTACCGATGAACGGATCTTTCCTTCCCCACTGGTACATAAGGCCGATTGCGTCAGCAGTTGCAGCATCGGCAGCAAGTGCCCCGAGATTTCTGTCCATCATGACGATATCGGAATACGCCAGATCCTTTACCCCCGTAGCTACCCATACATGCCAGCTCCACTGCACTTCGCCGTTCTTCAGAAGGGCAATCACCTCGCTTCCTTCTGAATCTGAGGCCGAGAACATTATCTTTCCGTCATTATAGCTTATGTCAGACAGGATTGCCTCACCCCCTGTACACCAGATCCAGTCGGCGATGTCACCGTCCACCACTGTTCCGTCGGCCTTTTTGGCATCGAAAACATACACACCAGGTTCAGTTACAAGGAAACAGTTTGCGTTGCCTCTTTCAGATAGATTGGTCATTCCGGCAAACCTGACAGCTCCCCTGTAATACTCATCATTGACAATTGCGGCTGCCTGATACCAGCACTCAGAGCCGAACGATGCAGGAACTTCATACGAGAAATTCTTCCCGTTCACATTGGCCCTGACAAATGAGGCTGTCTCAAGTTCATCCTCCGAAGCAGCATAGAAGAAGCCAGGAACGATTGGAATCTTCTTGCTCTCAAACACATAGCTTCCCTTCAAGATATATGCGTCATCAGTAATTTCTGCCACAAGCGTCGAAATTGACGGAGTCAGGCTGAAATCCACCTTGAAGAATCCGGGCTTTCCGTAGTATGTGTCTGTTCCTATTCCGACAACAGACTGATACCAGTATTCACCGTTCTCCACAGACGGAAGCACAAGATAAAAGCTGTCAGCTCCGGCCATTACTGCAGGCAAGGTCTCCGCCACCTCCAGTTCAGTCCTGGTCTTTGCATACCGGAAACCGGCAGCTACAGCGTCAGTTCCGTCATAGATAAAGCGGCCCTCAAGAGTCACCTCAGTCTCATCTATTGTGGCCGGGCCGGTCTTTGCCAACGATGCTTCCTCTTCCGGCAGAGGCTCTATTTCTGCAATCTCCCTGCAGCCGGCAAGAATTACGGCCGCTGACATCAGAATGCACAATGTGGAAAATATATTTTTCATGTTCGGTTTCATTTTATCAGATTGTTCTTACTTATTTATAAACGGGCGTCACTCCCCTTTTGTTACGAAAATATAGGATACCGAATAGTCTTCAGGCATCCTCACAGACCTGTCAGAGGTACATTTGAGCCTTACAGGAAGCACAGAAGTACCCTCCGGCAGACAGTCGTAGGCAAATGACACCAGTACCTCAGTCTTGACATCATCCTTCCCTACAAGCATGTTAGTCCTGCTGAACTCATAGCTGTTCGGTGGCAGAATCCTGTAGTCCGACATATATTTGGCGTTATACACAACCAGGTCCTCGGCATCAACCGACAGAGATACGGCAAAGACATCGTCATTGAGCCCGCCTTTGCATACATAAATCCTGTACTCCTGACTGTCCGGAGACACCGTCACCTCACATTTTCCGTATTTCAGCAGGTACAGGCTTGAATCCACGTCATGGCCGACCTCAAATTTTCCGGAACATGAGGACAAGACAGCAAGTACAGCCGCCGATATTACAGATATCAAAAAATTACGTTTCATTATATCCAAGTGTTTTCGGTTATTAATATCCCGGATTCTGAACAAGATTCGGATTTATGTTCATTTCCTGAAGAGGAATGGCAAGCCAGTATGATTTCCACACCCTTTCCATCAGTTCCGGCATATCAGACACCTGATAGAAATCCTCGGCAGTCTTGCCGTCAAGGTTCCATGCCTTTGGCTTGCGCACCATTACAGTCTCAGCCTCCTTCCATCTGCGCAGGTCGAAATAGCGGTGCCCCTCACAGAAAAACTCAATGCTCCTCTCGCGGTGGAGAATCTGCCTCAGTTCCTCTCCGGCAGGAATTCCTCCGGCAAGCCTCCATGAGGCCTCGAAATTCGGCAGCCCTGCACGGGAACGGACCTTGTCCAGACACTCCAATGCTGTTGCGTCAAGGCTTCCGTTATATTCGAATGATGCCTCCGCATAGTCAAGGTACAGCTCCGCAAGCCTCATCATCGGATAATTGTACTCAAAGTAGCTGAATGTCTTGTTTGTAGGGTCAAAACGGTTTTTCTTGTTGATGAACTTCTTGTTGAAATACCCTGTACAATTCTGATACTCAGGCTCCACATTAAGTGCGCTTCCGTGCTCCTCGCCGCCGCGCGCATGTATCTCTATGGTCGTGCCGTTAATATCGTATGTACCTCTGTCATATCCGACATTGGCATAGAAGCGCGGCTCTCTGCCGGCATGCATCCTGGCCGTTCCTGTCGCAGGGTCATATTCATACGGATTGATGTCCTTTGTCTTGGGATCCTTGTCCCATGGAAGGCCGTCGGCCGTATAATACATCTCGGCAGCCTCGAACGTAGGAACATAATATCCTCTCCATCCGTCCGCATAATAGCTTCCCGTCCCTGACGGGTCGGCACTTCTCGGAGCGCAATGCCTGATTGTCTGCTGTGCGATATATGCTCCGCCGTATGCTATCAGATATTCCTCCGGATTATGGTGGTTTTTGCAGAACACATCATGGTAGTTCTCAACCTTCCTTGCAAACTCATCTGAAATATTGCTGTCCTTGTGGTCATAGAGGAGGTATCCGTTAGCCTCGCAATATTCGTATGCATCCTTTGCCGCTTCCATGGCACGTGCCCATTTTTCCTTGTCATATACGGTGCTGATAAGGTTTGTGCCGTCATGATTCCGGAAGTCCACCATGTCCATATTGCCATTGTACAGAGGAGATGCAAGCGTCAGGAGCATGCTTGCCTTATAGGCTTTGGCAGCCGCAGCCGTGGCAAGATTCAGCTCAGCCTCAATCCTTTTGGCAGGAAGAAGTTCGGCAGCGGTGTCATACATCCGGCAGATGAACTCAGCACATTTGTCAGCCGTCGAGCGCGGAAGCAGAAGTTCCTCAGGAGATGCGTTGGTCGAGATCTCCCTTTCAATCAGCACACACGGGCCATAATAGTTGAAAATCATATGATGATAGAAGCCTATCAGAAAGTACGCCTCGCCTTTCCATGTACGCAGGTTCTCTTCCGTTATGTCCGGTACCCGGTCTATATTTGACAGGAACATATAGCAATGCCTTATGCTCTCGTACATTTCAAGGATAGTCCTCCTTGAGTTGTCCATTCCGTCGGAAGTTCCTGTGTACCAGAATCCGAAATAGCTCTGGCTCGGGCTTTCAAGTCCGTACAGAAGACTCTTGTACTGGAAATATTTCACAGAGCCTTTCCTTCCGGAGATGAAATCATCGCCTGCATATGTCTCCGGAACAGAATACCAGCTTCCCGGAGACGGCATGCTCTGGTAAAGGTACATCTGGAATTTCTTGCATTCCGCCTGCGACTTGAAGCAGTCATCAAAAGTTGCCTTCGTATCCGGGACGATGTCAAGATAGCTGCATGAAGACAATGCCGCCATACCCAGAAGCAATAGAATTATATACTTGTTTATCAGTTTCATAATCAACCCCTCCTCTTAGAAATTATACTGGACACCGATATTGAATGTCCTCTGCAGCGGATACGAAAGCCCGTTTCCTGAGCCAAGTCCCGGATCCCAATACTTGAACTTCGTGAATGTCAACAGGTTTGAACCTGTCGCATAGAAACGGAACCATTTCCATGTATATCCGACCTCAACAGTCTTGAGCCTGAGGAAGGAACCGTTGCGCATCCAGTATGTCGAAGTTCTGGTATTGTTCTGGTTCCAGTTTGAGTCCAGTCTCGGATATGCAGCATTCGGGTCAGGATTACTTGCAGTCCAATGCTCGTCAGCAATCCATTGGGTAAGGCCGAATCCGGATACGCCACTGTCGCAGAACGGATGCATATTGCTCATGAGAATGGAAGACAGGGCCTGTCCCTGAAAGAAGAATGACGCATCAAAATGCTTCCACTGCACTGAAGCCCCGAAGCCATACACCAGCTCAGGTGTAGCCGGACGTCCGATTATGGTCATGTCGTTGTCATCGATTTTGCCGTCTCCGTTAAGGTCCATATATTTTATGTCACCCGGCTTTACAGTCTGATATGTCTGTACCGGAGAAGAATCGATATCTTCCTGGTCCTTGAACAGTCCGCATGCCACAAGTCCTGTCACGGAATTGATGGGGTGGCCTATTTCAGACTGGTAGGAAGGAGTTCCGACAGGTTCGTCACGCTCTGTTATCTCATTGTGGGCGTATGTGAGCGAGCCTCTTGCCGAGAATGTCAGATCCTTGCTGAACACTTTGTTGTATTCGAAGGATGCGTCTATGCCCCTATTGAGGACAGCACCGATATTTGACCACGGCTTGGTGTCGGAATATCCGGCGGAGTACGGCACTGAACGTCTCTGCATAAAGATGCCTGTCCTGTTGTCACGGAATATGTCAACAATGAGCGTGAAGTCATTGAAAAGCCCCAGCTCGACGCCGACATTCAGTTTCGTGCTGACTTCCCATGTCGCATCCTCATTTCCGAGTGTGGCGATTGTAGTTCCGTACATGGACCCGAACTCTGGGCCTATCTTCCAGTACATCGACTGGTTCGTGAGCACTTCCGTCAGATACGGGAATCTTACGGAGAGGGCATCATTTCCTGACTGTCCGTATGAGACCCTGAATTTGAGCAGGCTGAGGACATTCTTTACCGGAAGGAAGAATTTCTCATTCGAGATGTTGTATCCGATTGCCATTGAAGGGAAGAATCCGAAACGCTTGCCCTTGGCAAAGTTCTCAGAACCGTTGTACCCGAAGTTGGCCTCGAACATATAGGTGTTCCTGTATGAATATGTCACACGTCCGGCAAGTCCCTGCTCCCTGTAAGGAAGCACCTCATTCTCAGTGGCGGACGGTGTGTTGTAGACCTTTTCTTTCTGGTGATACAGGAGAAGGGCATTCACATCGTGCTTTCCGGCAAAGTTCCTGGTGTATTCAAGGGAGCCTTGGAAAGACATTTCCCTGTAGCCGTCCCTTGATGTCGCGATTGAGTAATAGTCTTGCGGAGAGGCTCCGATTGCAGATGTGACATAGTCATAGTCACCTGTCTCCGGATTCAGGCTGTAGTCCACAAGCTTATAGTAGTGAGGTATCACGAGCTTGCTTGTTGCAGCGTAGACATAATTGTAGAAAGAGGCCTGTGCCTTGGCCTTCAGGCCCGGGGTCACGAATTTCAGGTCCTGGTCAAGGGTTATGACTTCCGTGAAATATGAATAATGCCTGTCGCTGTATCCCCTGTTCATCAAGGCATAAGGGTTAGGCTCGTTGCTTCCTCCGTTCGGGTCGTCGGCACTTCCGTAGCGGACAAACGTATCGTCTTCTTCAGCAGGCCATGTCACAGGAAAGTGGACAGGGTTGCTCCTCATGGTGTAGTAGAAGAGGTTGTTGACGCTCTCATAAGGGGCATGGCGGTAGTGCAGCTGTGTGTTCATCCTGATTCCCAGCTTTGTGGTATTGGTTATCCATGCATTCACGTTGCTCTGGAACAGGAATTTCTTGTAGTTGATGTTTGTATTGAATGAAGACTCGTTGCCGGAGCGCAATATACCGTTCTCGTTGAAGAATGTTGCATTGAGGAAATAGTCGATTCTCTTTCCTCCTCCCATTACATTCACATTGACATTCTGGTTCATCGTGCTCTTCTTGAAAAGGGTCTCGTACCAGTTGATGTCAGGGAATACATACGGGCTGAGTCCGGCTTTTGTGCCGTCAATCTTGTCCTGCGAGTAGTATTGCATTCCGGTGGCCTCGTTGAACGCCTCCATATATGTGACTCCGTCTGCAATTTTCTGGACGCTTGTAGGCATGGACCAGCCGTTTTCGACACGGACATTTATGGCCATACGCTCCATGTCCTTTCCGTTCTTGGTAGTGATGATCATGACTCCGTTGGCACCGCGTGAACCGTAGAGCGCTGTGGCGGTGGCATCCTTGAGAACAGAGAATGACTCAATTGTCTCAGGCGCGATTGAGTTGAGCATGGTTGTATTTATTTCAACTCCGTCAAGGACAATCAGAGGAGATGTGTTGGTTCCGAATGTGGAGATACCCCTGATCCAGAAATTTGCGCCGTCAGCTCCCGGCTCGCCGCTGGTCTGGGTAGAGATGACTCCGGCAATCTTTCCGGCGAACGAGGCTGTGAGGTTACTTGAAGGATAGTCCAGTGTACCCGGCTTGACGGCCTGGATTGCACCCACGACGGTCTCTTTCTTCTGCACGCCGAATCCGACGACCACGGCATCTTCTATAAGGCTTGACTGCTCGCTCATTGCAACGAGTTTCAGCAGGACAAGGTCCTTTACCGGAATCACCTTGGTCTCGTAGCCCATGCAGGCAAAGTGGATGTCGACAGCTCCTGCCGGTATATTGATGGAATAATTTCCGTCAATGTCCGTAACGGCAGCGTATGCAGGATTATTGTCCACAAGCACTGCAGCTCCGATGATAGGCTGGTTGTCAAGGGCGGAGATTACGGTTCCGCTGACAGTTGTGTTCCGCTTGGCAGCCGGACGTTCCTGTGGCTTTCTGGAGATTGTGACGAGTTTTCCGTCAATCGAATACTGGAGATTCGGGCCAAGCACTTTGTTCAGCACGCTGCCGAGCGGAGCATCCGAGAATGTCGCCGTAATAAGCCGGTCTGCACCGACTTCGGAATTCTCAAAGATGAATGAACATCCGGTCTGGGCCTCTATCTCTTCCAAGACAGTCTTCAGAGGAACTTCCTTGAATTCCTTCGAGACTTTCTGTGCACCGGCCGTCACTGCAAATGACAGCATGCACACTGCGATCGTGATGATCTTTGAAAGGTTAGTTAGCATATTGTTTATGGGTTAGTGAAAAAAATCAGGATTTATCGGCCGTAGACATAGTATATTCCGTCTTTCCGGGCCACATGGATAGGTATGATGTGGCAGAGTGAAGAGAGGATTGCGTCAACAGATTCGCCGTTTGTATATGAGACACGGAATGAGCGGTCGTTGAATTTGTCGGTCTCAAGGCTGATGTTTATGTTATATTCGCGGGCCAGTCTTTTAAGCAGGGCGGGAAGGGTTATGCTGTCATACAGGATGAATCCGTTGACCCATGAGCGGTACTGGTTTGCGTTGACTTTTTCTTTGCTGCATATCTTTTCAGCAGGGTTCCATGAAATCATTTCCCCAGGCACCATTACATCCTGCGCCAAATCGCTCTCAAAGCGCAGGGAGCCTTCCATAAGCACGGTCTGTACAATAGAATCGTCCTCGTAGGCATTGATGTTGAATTTTGTACCAAGGACAGTGAATGAACAGCTGCCGACATTCACACGGAAAGGTTTGTCGGCATCATGCATTACTTCGAAGTAAGCCTCACCGTTCAGTATAATGTCTCTGGTGCTCCTGTTGAAGTCAGAGTCATAGCTGAGCACCGAGCCTGCATTGAGCCACACCTGTGTCCCGTCAGGAAGTGAAATCTTAGAATGTGCCCCCATTGGTGCCTCAACTGCAAAGATCTGCTTTTCCGTCTCTGTTCTTTCCATGTTTCCATACATGGCATATACAAACAGCCCTGCCACTATTGCAACTGCAGCGGCGGCAGAAACCCACAGACGCGGCCATTTCTTCCTGCTGCGGCTTACGGTATTTGAGTTGATTGCCTTTCTCAGATTCTGAAGCATTGCCAGAGATTCGACAGAAGGTATATGCTTCGATTTCCACTCTTCCTCCAGCTCTCTGAAAAGTTGCATATTGTGTTCAGATGCACAAAGCCATCCGAACAATTCCTTTTCCTGGTCATGGCTGAGCTGGCCTTCAAGGTATTTGATTATAAGTTCTGTATTCATCGGAATCATGCCGTTTTACCATAATAACGACACAACTCCGTTTTGCCTTACCCACTCCGGTCATAAAATGTGGATTTTTTCAACAAATCAGCTGTCCCCGGCAGAGCAAATGAAAAATTCGGCCGGTACGTTCAGTCCCGTAGCTCTCCCACGCCGGCAGTCGGACAGCTCTCCCATACAGGCAGGCGGCCAGTTCTCCCACACAGGCAGTCGGACAGTTCTCCCATACAGGCAGTCGGACAGTTCTCCCACACAAGCAGTTGATCAGATAAGTCATTGGGCCGGGAAATTCAGATGGCCAACGACCAAAAAGTCAGAGTACTCTCTGAGAATTGATAATTTAGAGACAAGGTTGAGATTGACCACGCATAAAAAATGAGTAAAATGGACTTGACTAATACTTTTCAGTCGTTTCAATTTTGGATTCAGCCCCGATTCGGTCCCAACAAGACACTATCAAAGCCCATCTGTCCGAATCCCTGCGCAGGGGTTTTGTCCAGCCATCTGCCCCCAGACACTTCCCGGCAATCATCTACCAATAGTCACTTCCTAACAGACACTTCCCGACAGACACTTCCCGACAGACACTTCCCGACAGACATCTGCTACCTGTCACTTATCACCAGACACTTCCCAACAGTCATCTACCAATAGTCACTTCCCAACAAACACCTGCCAACAGCCTCGCCCTCAAAACGCAAGTCATTCATTTTCAGCCCCATCCTGATAATCGCTGCCCCGTTTTCGGGCTAATTTCATAATACACTGATATTTAACGCATTATAATTTCAGAGCGTTCCAGGTGTCACATATAAAGTGCAGACCTGGAACGGTTCGATTTTATAAAGTACTAATAATTAAGCCATTGCGACTTAAGAGCGTTCCAGGTGTGCAATTTTGGTGGAGGACCTGGAACGGTGTAATTTCGGAAGGTATTGATAATTAAGTTGTTATAATTTCATGACGTTCCAGGTCCTCCACTTGAAAAGCAGACCTGGAACACATGTAGGCCGAAACCACCTGAAATTTCCCAACAGCCTGAAGACGGCAAGATAATCAACAGATTGCAAGGGCTTTATCCTACCAAATGCCCACCCCGCTCCAAAATCAAGAACTCCATGGCTGCTTTGATAGGTAGCACTGACGCCAGCTCTTCCTCTTCAGACTTCAGAAAATATATGCTTGTACACAAACCCAACCAAGGCCTCCAGAAGATAACTCAGAGGGATTTCGAATGTCAAACCCATTCTTTAACAGCCAGTCTTTCAATATCTTGACTTGAGAGCGATAAGTTCGCATCGCGCTGTGCTCGGACTCCTTTTCTTTTACACGCAGAAAAGCATCCATGGCATCGAAC
>CAMWUW010000057.1 GCA_947177525.1 uncultured Bacteroidales bacterium
TCGCCATATAGAACAGGCTGAATGCAGAGTCGCGCTTTGCCGAATATTTTGGATCATCGTAAAGGTTTCCGACCATTACCTGGAGATTGCCTTTGAAAAGTCCTGTTCCGATGGCAATGAGGGTGAGGGCGCCGAACATGGTCACTTTGCCTATGATATCAGCCCCGGTAGGAATTGCAAGGCACAGGTAGCCGAGGAACATTACTCCTATTCCGAGGGTTACGCATCTGCCGAATCCGAATTTGTCTGCCAGAATGCCTCCGAAGAATGGCATGAAGTATACGCCGGCGAGGAAGATGGAATAGATTTGTGTTGCTGCTGCTGCGCTGAATCCGAATTTTGCCTGGATGAACAGGAGGAATATCGCAAGCATTGTGTAGTAGCCGAAACGCTCTCCCGTATTGGCAAGAGCGAGGGCAAATAGTCCTTTTGGTTGACCTTTGAACATAATTATTTGGTTTATCAGTTGTTTCCCTGGCGGGGCCGCTCATGTCCGTGCATGTACAGCGGCGGGGTTAAGCCGGTTGCAAAGATAATAATTAAAAATTTGTTTGCAATCATGCTGCAGTGCCGTGATGCCTCATGATGCTGCGGAGAATCATCCGTGCGGCTCCCTGTCCGGCAGCGGAGTGCATCGGTGCTTCCGTGTTTTGCCGCTGTTTGGTTAAATTATATGGGAAGAATGTCAGCTTGGAGAAGGAAAATTAGTATATTTGCTATCTGTGTCTTGTTGCCGGCGTGGCATCCTTTGGGACACAGCCTTGTTGGTGAAATGTAAAATGTTTGATAATGAGTAAAATAGGTGTAAAGATTGCCCGTGCTTCCGTGAAACTCTTCGGCAGGCTGCCGCTTGGGTTCCACTATGCGGCAGGCAGGTTTGCCACCTGGATAATAAGGGATGTGATGAGATACCGCCGTGATGTCGTCATGGCGAATCTGGCAAGGTCATTCCCTGAGAAACAATATTGGGAGCTGGAGCAGATTGCCGATGCATATTATGACCACATTGGTGAGATTGTGGCGGAGACGATATGGTTCGGTGCGTCTGACGGCAAAAGGCTGCATGACAGCGGAGTTGTAACCGTGTCAGGTGCTGATGTACTGAACAGGTGCTTTGAAAACTCTCCTTCGGTGACAGTGCTTTATTCGCATTGCGGAAACTGGGAACTTATGGGCGGCATACTGGCCTACCCTGTTTCAGGAGGAGGACGTCTTGTCTTCGGGGAAAGCAATGTCAGGGTCGTGTACAAGCGGCTTCACAACGGATTTTCTGACGCCTTCTTCCGGCTTAACCGTGTGGCTCCTCTTGTGGAGGAGAATATTGCCTGTACTGTCGAGTCGTCCGACATATTGCGGTATGCCCTTAAGCATAAAGGGGAAAAGAAAGTTTATGTATATATGGCTGACCAGTATCCCTACCAATCTGCCTTTGATGTGGGTAAGTTCATGAATCAGCCGACAAAGGCGATGCCCGGAAGCGTGAAGCTTGCCCATAAATGCGGCCATAGTGTCGTGTATATGAAGATGAGGCGTCTTGGAAGGGGAAAATATGAATTTGACTACATCCCTATATGCGATGATGCTTCCCGGGTGTCTCCGGAGGAAATGCTGAGGAAGTATTTTGATCTTCTGGAGGAGGAAATCCGTGAGAATCCGTCCAATTGGCTGTGGTCTCACAAAAGATGGAAATGAAATTGAATTTTTATGTCTTATAAAAATTGTTGACAGCATGAAAAAACATACCTTTGAAATTCTGATGGCAGCAGTCATGATGATTCTGCCGCAGGCCCTGCCGGCTCAAAAGAAAGCGGCAGACCCGGAAGGATTCCTGACCTATTCTTTGCCCTCGACATCGATAACTCTTGAGGTGGAGGCTGTGCAGGAAAAGTTCTATGCCGGCCCGTATGCCAGATTTGCGGAAAAATATCTTGGAATCAAGGCGCGCCAGAGGGACGAGACATCTTTCAGGCTAACTCAGATACAGATGCTGCCTCTTCTTGAGGCGGACCAGGGCAGGAGATATTCCGTGAATGTGAGGAAGGGCCAGTTTGACGGGACTTTCCTTAAGCTTGCTTCCGGAGGATTTGTGTCTTTTTCTGATGCAAATTCCGGCGAAGGCGCATTGTGGCGTTTCACGACTGACGGAAAAGGCGATTTTTCCGGAAAGGGAATTTCTTCGAATCTTACTTCGGAGTCTGCTACCCTATACCGCAATGACAGGAAGGAGTCTGCATATAACAAGGTGTCCGTACAGCAGAGCATGCTTGTGGAAAAATCACTTGAGCAGAGGGCTGCCGAGACCGCGCAGATGATTCTGAAGCTCCGCAGGCAGCGGCTGCAGATTGTTACCGGAGATACTGATGCCACTTACAGCGGTGAGGCAATGGGGGCGGCAATCGATGAGATAACACGCCTTGAGAAGGAATATATGACGCTTTTTGCCGGATATTCTGACTTCCAGACCCAGAAGATGAGGTTTGAGGTTATTCCGGAGGCCGGACGTGACAGCCAGATATATGTGGCTTTCCGTCTTTCTGACACTGCGGGACTTGTTCCTGCTGACAATCTTTCCGGCAAGCCTGTCGTGATGGAGATTATTCCACAGGAGTTTTCTTCGCCGGTTTTGGCTGAGGCTGATTTGAAGAACAGGAGGGAGCCGCTGGTGTATTACCGTATTCCGGCAATGTGTACTGTGAAACTTCTTGACGGGGTCAATCTTCTGATGCAGAGCAGGATGCCGATTTTCCAGCTCGGATGCGAAAGCTCAGTCCCGGCAAACGTTATACTTAAATGACATTTGAAACATTGATATTATGGAAATCAAAGAATTAAACCCGCGTATCGTATGGAAGAACTTCCATGCCCTTACGCAGATTCCGCGCCCGTCAAAGCATGAGGCGCTCGCAGCGGAGTACATGTACAATTTCGGAAAGTCTCTCGGACTTGAGACCCTGAAGGATGAAATAGGAAATGTGATAATACGCAAAAAGGCCACACCTGGCATGGAAAACCGTAAGGGAGTCATTCTGCAGGGGCATATTGATATGGTGCCTCAGAAGAATGCGGATACTGTCCATGATTTTGAAAAGGACCCTATAAAGACTGTCATTGACGGAGATTGGGTCAGGGCGGCAGGTACGACTCTCGGTGCTGACAACGGACTCGGGGTGGCTATGGGAATGGCTGTGCTTGAGTCTGAGGATTTGAAGCACGGTCCTGTGGAACTGCTTGTCACTGTAGATGAGGAGACTGGCATGACCGGAGCACGTGAGCTGAAGCCTGGCTTGCTTGAAGGCGACATCCTGATCAACCTTGATTCGGAGACTGAAGGGGAACTGTATATAGGGTGCGCCGGCGGATTGGATGCCACTGCAGTTGCATCTTATGAACGCAAGGATGCTCCGGAAGGCTGGCTGTGCTACTCTCTTGCCGTAAAGGGATTCAAGGGAGGGCATTCCGGTATGGATATAATACTTTGCCGCGCAAACGCAAATAAGGTTGCCGCAAGGCTGCTGTACGCCCTTATCTCTGAGGCTGACGTGAAGCTGGTTGATTTTGAGGGAGGCACGCTCCGCAATGCTATCCCGAGGGAGGCCTTTGCCACTGTTTATGTGGAACCAGGAAAATTGGCTTTGGCCGAGGCTGCCGTAGCCCGTATAGCGGCTGAGGTGAAGGAAGAGTATAAGGTTGCGGATCCTGGTGCGGAATTCATTTTCACTCCTTATGAGTGTGCTGAAGGGGAGTGCTGCAGCCATGAGGACTGCATGTATGTGTGCGAGGAGGCGGCCATGAGGTTTGTGAAGGCTGTGCTGGCATGTCCGGACGGCGTCGAGAGGATGAGTGACCAGATGCCTGGCCTTGTCGAGACATCGAACAATATGGCGATGGTTGCTATATATAGAGGACAGTTCAAGGTGAGCACCCTCTTGCGCAGCAGTGTTGATTCTGCCAAGGAGGCTCTTGCGCTGAAGATCAGAAGTGTATTTGAACTTGCCGGCTGTGATGTGGAATTCAGCGGAGGATATTCCGGGTGGGCGCCGAATGCCGCTTCCCCTATACTTGCTGCAATGAAGTCTGTCTATGCGGAACTTTATGGAAAGGAACCTGCCGTGATGGCCATACATGCTGGTCTGGAGTGCGGTATTCTGGGCGGAACTTATCCGAACTGGGATATGGTCTCATGCGGTCCGACTCTCCTGAGTCCTCATTCACCGGATGAACGTGCAAACATCCCTTCTGTAGACAAATGCTGGGAGTTCCTTAAGGCTGTGCTTGCTGCGGTGCCGGAAAAATAGCTGAGGCGCCTTGGACTGTCAGGATGAGGTCATGATTTTCAGCTCTTCTGACGGAAAAAGGTTTGAAAATCAAATAATTATTTCTATATTTGCAGCCCATTTGCGTGGATTCGTTCCGGCAAATGGGCGCAAATTATTATAAAACAATTAATTACAAACAAAATGATCAAACAGTACGAAACCGTTTTCATTGCAACTCCCGTTTTGTCTGATGCACAGATGAAGGAAGCGGTAGCAAAGTACGTGGATTACATCACTTCAAAGGGTGGTGAGATCGTGTACCAGGAGGACTGGGGTCTGCGTCAGCTGGCTTATCCAATCCAGAAGAAGACCACAGGTTTTTATTATCTCATCGAGTTCAAGGCTGATACTCAGCTTATTGACCGTCTTGAGACACAGTATCGCCGTGATGAGAGAATCATGCGTTTCCTCACTTTTGCTATGGACAAGCATGCTATAGCATACGCTGAGAAGAGAAGAGCTAACAAACAGGCTAAATAAGGAGGACAGAATTATGGCACAGAACAATGAAATCCGTTATCTTAACCCTCCTACAGTAGAGGTCAGAAAGAAAAAATATTGCCGTTTCAAGAAGGCAGGAATCAAATATGTTGATTACAAAGACGCTGAGTTCCTCAAGAGGTTCCTCAACGAGCAGGGAAAGATTCTTCCTCGCCGTCTGACAGGTACTTCACTCAAGTTCCAGAGGAAGGTCGCTCAGGCAGTCAAGAGGGCAAGGCATCTTGCACTTCTCCCATACGTTACGGATCTTTTGAAATAAGGAGGACAGCTATATGGAGATTATTCTTAAGAAAGATGTGGCAAACCTTGGCCACGCAGACGATATTGTCAATGTAAAGACAGGATATGCTGTCAACTACCTTATCCCTCAGGGATTTGCCATCATGGCAACAGTTTCTGCCAAGAAGGTTCATGCAGAGAATCTTCGTCAGAGGGCTCACAAGGAAGTGAAGTTCCGTGCAGATGCTGAGGCTCTTGCAGCTAAGCTTGCGGCAACTCCAGTAAAGGTTGCAGTCAAAGTAAGCGAGTCAGGCAAGATTTATGGTTCAGTAACTACTGCCAATATTGCTGACGCTCTTGTTGCTGCCGGCATTGAGATTGACAAGAAGGACATTACTTTTGCAGCTGATGCAAAAGAGCTTGGTACTTACGAGGCAACTGTAAAGTGCTACAAAGACATCAAAGGCACTGTGTCTGTAGAGATTGTAGCTGAGTAATTATCAGATTATATATAAAAGAGACGGCTGATGATGTGACTCCGATAAGTCGGAAGGTCTACATTAAATAGGCTCTCTTGTGAATGAAGGGGCTTGACTATTACTTTTTAGTCAAGCCTCTTTTGTTTGTTTTTCGGTAAGTCACCCACGACTTCGTTTCCGAATATTCAATTCTCGGAGGGTTATTATGACTTTGGCGTCACCCTCCTGTGGCTAAGGTTGCGGCTGCTATTTATTTGATTTGCCGGCAGCGGAAGCGTCATCAGAAGCTTCCGACTCAACGGTCGGTGCAGAGTCCTTATATTTGAAACGCCTGATTTTAGAAGTGGCAGTTTTTTCGAAAGGCTCCTTCATCACCTCCACAGAATTGATTTTGGATGTCTTGTTCACATTCTTGTTCACCTTCTTCATGAGAGTCTGCTTGAAGCTGTCCAGCTTCTCATAGATTTTATCCTCACTTTCCTTGTCCCAGTCAATGATGTTCTCATCAAGCTGTACGAGGGCCACCAGCCTTCCGTTGCGCTCAACTACAATTGACTCGTTGACTCCTTCGACATTATTTATGACATTCTCAATTTCCTCCGGATATATATTTTCGCCGGACGGTCCGAGAATCATATTGTTCTTGCGCCCCTTGATAAAGAAACGCCCCTTTTCATCCTGAACTGCAAGGTCATTTGTACGGAACCACTCGTCTTCTGTGAAGACACTTTTGGTTCTCTTTGGATCTTTGTAGTACCCGAGCATCACATTGTCTCCCTTGGCCACGATTTCCCCTTCGCCGGTCTCCGGGTTCACGTCATGCAGCTTAAGCCTGACACCCTTTACCGGGTAGCCGATGGAACCAGGGGTCCTGCCTTTTTTCATAGCATAGCTCAGCAGGGGAGAGGTCTCTGTAAGACCGTATCCGATTGCATAAGGAAAGCCTGCCTTAAGCAGGAATGCCTCTACCTCACTGTCCATTTTGGCACCGCCTATTCCGAAGAAGGTCAGGTGTCCTCCGAATGTGCTCTTGAGCTTGAGTCCGATTATCTTGCACATGAGACCGTTCATGTGAGTGTTCATCCAGGTAAGCGTGCGGCTTTTCTGGATGGTCGGCAAAATGCTTGACTTGTAGACTTTCTCGATAATGAGAGGCACAGAGAGCATTGTGGTAGGCTTTACTGTCTTCAGGGCCTTCATCAGGATAGATGCCACAGGAGGCTTTGAAAGATAATATATACAGGCACCGCAGTACATCGGGTACAGCATGCAGATTGTCATCTCAAGTGTATGGGCCATAGGCAATATGGACAGCCACCTGTCCTTCTGTGTCCTCTTGCAGGTATGGTAGCTTGATATGACATTGGACATGAGGTTTCTGTGGCTCAGCACGACTCCCTTTGCGCTTCCGGTAGTCCCTGATGTATAGATGATTGTAGCGATGTCATCAGGCATTGGCATGCTGACTTTTCCGTCGCATGTGAATTTCTCGTCATTGGCCTTTATGACCTCAAAGGTGTCAATGTCTATCACGAGTGTAAGCTTGTCCCTGCACTCCTGGCTGAGCTTCGGCATGAGCCTCTCAGATACGAATATCACCTTGCTTTCTGAATGCCTGAGTATATTTGTGACCTCATTTTCTGAACTGTCCGGCAGAATCGGGATTGCAATCCTTCCGAAGGGCACAATGCTGAAGAATGCCACAGACCAGTTGGGCATGCTCTGCGACAGGATTGCCACCTTGTCACCGGCACCGATTCCGTATTGGGTAAGCTTCTTGGACAGTCCGTCACATTTTTTTCTGAATTCGCCGAATGTATATCCTCCGTCCTTGCTGTCAGCCCATCTGGTGAATGGATTTTTCTCGAATATCGTGGTTGAATACTCATATAGCTTGGCGAGGGTGTCAAGATTCTTTTCCCTGACCTTCTGCACGCGCCTATAAAAATAATTCATCTGTATTATCTTTAAGTCTGTTAAAAAACATCTGCAATCCTTTCATGCTGAAGTTATTGCGGATTCTCATTAATTGTGGCCGGGAATCCGGCAGCTTATTAATGTGTAATATAATTCTCCGGATGCTTTCCTTTGAGATGCATCTGCTCATAGATTTCCTGGATTCTGGCCATGTCTGCCTTAGGGTCATCTGTCAGTTCGATCTTCTGGCCTCGGCTTACCCTTTTGGTGCCCCAGTCAAAATACCCGAGATATACCGGGCAGCCTACTTCGCGGGCAATGGTATGGAATCCGGTCTTCCACCGTTTTACAGGCTTGCGTGTGCCCTCAGGTGCCAGGGCGAGGTGCACATATTCCTTTTCTTTCATTTCCTTGATGACGCTAAGAAGCATGGTCGTCGCATTTTTCCTGTCCACAGGTATGCCGCCGAGCTTCCGCAGCAGCCATCCGAGGGGGCCTTTGAAGAACTCTCCCTTTATCATGCAGTAAGGTTTCCCTCCCACAGACTCGTAATAGAGGTATGATATTACGAAATCCCAAATGGATGTGTGAGGTACACCGAGAATTATGCATTTTTTGTCCGGGGCTACAGGGTCGACCGCAGTCCAGCCCATTGTGCGGAGTAGCCATCCGCAGAATTTTCTCCACATATTGTTTGTCTTTGTTTCTTAGGGATATGCTTGCATGGCCCGTGCCATGACTGTATCTGCCTAAATATTGACGTCTTCAAGTTCAGCCTCGCTGCGCAGATGCTGCCTTATGAAATTCTGTCTGTCTATCGTGTTGTCTCCCATGTAGAATTCCATAATTTCGGCAATTGACTCCTCATCGCTCAGCTTTACCTTGTCAAGCCTCATGTCTTCTCCTATGAAGTCCACGAACTCTGCCGAAGAAATCTCTCCCAGACCTTTGAACCTGGTGATTTCCACTCCGCTCTTGAGTTCTTTCACCGCCTTTTCCTTCTCGTCTATGCTGAAGCAGTAGCGTATGTCCTTCTTGTTCTTGACCCTGAACAGGGGAGTCTGCAGAATATGCACATGCCCGCGTCTTATGAGGTCAGGATAATACTTCATGAAGAAAGTCAGCACAAGCATGCGGATATGCATTCCGTCGTCATCGGCATCTGTTGCAACAATTATATTGTTGTATCTGAGCTGCTCCATGTCATCCTCCACTCCGAGTGCATTTATCAGCAGGCTCAGCTCCTCGTTTTCAGCGACTTTCTTTCTGCTTTCCTTATAACAGTTTATCGGCTTTCCCCTTAGGCTGAATACGGCCTGGGTATCTGCCCTGCGTGCCTTGGTGATGGTTCCGCTGGCCGAATCTCCCTCCGTTATGAATATGCTTGTAAGTTCTTTCAGATGTTTCTTGGCCTCCGGGAGCTTGTCATTGTAGTGCAGCCTGCAGTCGCGCAGCTTCCTGTTGTAGACATTTGTCCTCTTGTTCCTTTCCTTGGTTTTCTTCTGGATGCCGGAAATCTCCTTTCTTTCCTGTTCGGAAGACATTATCTTTTCCTGCAGAACCGGCACTATCTCCTTGTGGATGTGAAGGTAGTTGTCAAGATTAGTCTTCACAAAGTCATTTACAAAACTCCTGATTGTCGGTCCTTTGTCATAGGTATGGGAACCGTCCTCATTTGTCGTGTCTGTCTCCCACATGTATGTGGAACCGAGCTTTGTCTTTGTCTGGCCTTCGAAGTTCGGCTCCTGGATCTGTATGCTCACGGCTCCGATGATTCCCTGTCTGATGTCTTCAGGGGCAAAGTCTTTCTTTGAGTTTGTCTTGTAGAATTCCTTGAGAGTCTTTGCCACGGCTTCCCTGAGGGCCGCAAGATGAGTTCCGCCGTCACGTGTGTTCTGGCCGTTTACAAATGAAGCGATGTTCTCGCCGTAGCTGTTCCCGTGTGTGATTACAATTTCAATGTCTTCGCCGGACAGGTGGATAGGCTCATACAGAGGGGTCTCCGACATGCTGTCCCGTACAAGGTCAAGCAGGCCGTTCTCAGATTTATACTGTGTGCCGTTGAGGTTCAGGCAAAGTCCTTTCTTGAGATATGAGTAATTCTTTATCAGAGACTCCACATATTCAGTCCTGTATGTATAGTCCACAAACAGGTGGTCATCCGGGATGAATCTTACGAATGTCCCGTTTTTTTCCTTGGTCGGCCTCATGCCTGAATCCGTGAGCTTGCCTTCGCGGAATTCGGCATACGAACTCTGCCCGTCCCTGTATGCCTCCACGTAGAAATATGACGACAGCGCATTCACTGCCTTCAGACCGACTCCGTTTAGTCCTACAGACTTCTTGTAGCCTTTTGTGTCGTATTTTCCTCCTGTATTGAGGACGCTGACTGCCTTGACAACAGAGTTGAGCGGAATGCCTCGTCCGAAGTCGCGCACGGAGGCTTCCTTTTCAGTTACGTTTATGATTATCTGCTTGCCGAAACCTGCGGAAAATTCGTCTATCGAGTTGTCGGCCACTTCTTTGAGCAGGACATATATTCCGTCTCCGGGATCATCTCCGTTGCCAAGCCGGCCGATGTACATTCCCGGTCTTCTGCGGATATGTTCCACTCCTTCGAGTGTCTTGATATTGTCGTCTGTATAAGCTGTATTCGCTATGTTACCTGTCTCTGTTGCCATATTCTTTTAAGGACATAATTGCACAAATGTAGCAATTTTTCTTGACACGGCAAGGCGGAAAAAACTGCTTGTCTGCTCTTTTGGTATGATTCATGAAAAACCTCCGCATTCAAAACGGATTAACAATTATTTCCAAGGAGGTAGATATGTACAGAGTGTTTTTGGTATTCTATGCAGCCTGTCTCATGGCTGCCGTTTCGCTTGCCCAGACTCCGGTAGGATCTCTTGTCGTAAAATATGAGAATGTCAAGGGTGCCCAGGATTTTACCGCCAGAGGAGGCAAAATGAACTTCATCAGGGGATTCATCAAGAAGACCCCTGTCGGACCGATAGCCGACAATATTGATGAACTTCTCATCCTCAAGCTGGCAAAGGCTTCCTCACAATACAAGAACTCTTTCCTTGCTGACCTAAAGGCCGCCCTGAAAGACTATGAGTATTGCGGGAAAGAGGCATATGACAATGATGTATTTGAAATCTACATATTGCGTTCAGGAGCGGAGGTCGTCAAGGATCTTGTGATATACAGTCCTGGAGCTTGTTCAATCAACAGTCTTCAGGGCACTATCCCTGTTTCTGAACTGGAAAAGCTTGCGGCATCATACGGAAAGTGATGCTGCAAGCTTTTATAAATCCATGCAAATATTCGGACGTCAGTCGTAGATGAACTCGAATTCGTCGACGTACATGATGCTTCCGACTCCTCCCGTGAAGAAATCGCCCTTGTAGCTTGCACATGCAATCACGACAGCATACTTAGGAATGCCATCAGGGCGTCTCCATTCAAGCGGAAGAGTAAATTCCTTATACTGTCCGCCTGTGCTTTCCGGACTCTCAAGCTTTGCATAAGCGATTATGTGAGGGTCATTTTCCTGATCAACGAATTTCTTGTCCACCGTATTGACAAGGAAAGGCGCATCCCAGTCAGTAAGCAGGACAAGTATCTGACACTGATCCATTTCTCCAATAAGATGATCATAAGGAGGCTTTGCCTTGTTAATCACTTTAGGGTCATAGGCATAGTAGCCGTGCAGGGCTGCCGGACGTCCTGTAAACGGAGTTCCCCACGTCAGTTCGGCACCGATTCCGTTCACTCTTCCGAACTCGCCTGAATATATATTTCCGGCTGCGAAAGCGATGGCGGCCCAGCGGCTCTCAAGTCTTGCTGCCTTTTTGCCTTCGCCCTTTACGGCAACAAAATCCACGGGGATGGTAGAAGAGTCACCGAGCAGACTTGCGCCCTTGTTGGCGGTGTCCCAGACTTTTATACTGCTGTTTGCATTCGGATACCAAATTTTGCCCTCCTGATACCACGAATCGAAGCCCATGTTCTCAAGTTGGTCAGGAGTTCCTGTAGAGAATGTGATTTCATCGCTCTCCTCATCACCGTTGCTTATCCTGACCGCATAGTCCGTTCCCTCCGAGAGACCTCCGAGCCTGCATGAAATGCTGTTGCCGTCTTTCTTCAGGTCAGTCCAGTCAGTCCAGCTGCCGGAAGACAACGGTCTGTATTGTATGCAAGGAGTGCCGACCCCGTTGTAAGTTGCCTTAATGTCTGCGTGATGACACCATCCGATTGCAGAATTGACACTAAGGTTTACAGTTTCCTGTACGGCATTGAAGGTCCATACTATATCCTCTCCCTTGTACTCGACAAGGAAAGTCCTCTGCAGCACACAGTAAAGCGGACTCATAGGGAAATTGCAATCCAGAATCTCATCCACAACCTGGCCGTTCTCTATGGCCTTTCCATGGGTGGAAAGAATCTTGGAACCTTCCGGCTCAAGTTTCATTTTCCGTATGACAATAGTCTCCAGCGGCTGATTTTGGCTCACAAATACCGTTACGCTCTTTCTGAGCGGGTCTATCTGTGCCGGCTTTGCCTCATTGTCGCATTTTACATAGCGTGCAATGGGCTGTGTAGCGGAAATTGTCCACTCCGTTTCTGCATATACCTTCAGTATGAGGGGCATTGGAGAACTCAGGTCGATGCTTTCCCCGGCAGTAATCGGAGTGACCGGGAATGCGCCGTCAGACAGGCTGAACTTTGTTATTGTCAGTTTGGTGATATCCGCTGTCTCGTCCAGGACAATGCTGACCGTATGTGTCTTCTGGTCAATTGTTGAAGAGACCTGCCCCTCCACCTCAAAGCCTGTGATGTCCGCACTTACCTTTGGATAGGACATGTCGTTGCGGATAAGGCAGGATGAAATGGACAGAATTAGAGAAAGCAGGATTGTATATCTTGACAACTTCATTGATAATCTGTGTTATTTCTTGTTTTTCTTTGGACGGTTCTGGCCGGTCTGCAGATAAAATGACATTCCGAAATTGATGGAGAACAGGTTTATCTTGAAATTGGCCCCGCTCTTCTCCATCTGGCTCTTCTCAACCTGATTGGTCACCTGCACGACTTTCTGATAGTCAAATCCGAGAAGTCCCACGGAAATCTCAAGGGCAACCTCATTGGTGATGAATGCGGATACGCCCGGAACTGCGCCCAGCTCGAACTTGTAGATGTCCTGGTATGTCCCGTATTTCCCTTCATCCTCCTTCTTGTATGTCTCGGACTGCGCATAGCCCCCTGTAGCCCGGAGTTCCGTAAATAATGCGAATCTCTTGCTGTTGGCAAGCGGCATATAGTTGCGCAGGGTTACTGAGCCTGTGTATGATTGCTTGAAATGGTGAAAATCTTTCAATGACAGTCCCAGGTCATCACTTATGGACAGATTCACTCCGTTGAGTCCGAAACCAAGGCGTTCATAGTTGAAGCGCGCCCCGACTGCAAGATTGTCGCTTACGAAATATGACACAAACGGTGAAATTGAGAAAGAAGTCATGTTTCCGTGAAGGTCCTGTACCAGTGAGAACAGCATGGAATATCCTGCATCATCGGACATGTTGCCCAGATTGTATTTGCTGTAGGAAAATGAGATTCCCGCTCCGACTGAACCTTTGGGAATGAAGCATGCATTGCTTTTTCCTATTCCCCTGTCAAATGGCTGCACTGCCGTAGTATCGCTTTTGGCCGCAGCCGTAAGGGCTGTGGCCAAAGCGAATGCAACGGTAAAAAATATTATTCTTTTTTTCATCGGGCCCAAATTAGTTTAGCCGGTCCGGGTCATAGACAAGCTCGAATTCATCGAGATACAGGGTGGAGCCGACTCCTCCGGTGAAATAGTCACCGTATTTGCTGGCGGAAGCGACAATTACAATATACTTCGGTGTCCTGGTCCTGTCACGGTAATCTACATTGATTGTAAATTCCTGATAGCCCGAGGTCTCATTGAGGTCCATCGTTCCGTATCCGATGATGTGCTCGTCAGTATTGACGTTTACAAATTCTCCGCTTGCTGTGCTTATCCTGAAAGGTTCGTCCCAGTCGGTGAGCATTATCTGTATTTGGCCTATGTCAGTCTTGCCTTTCATATTTGTGTACGGAGCTTTTGCCTGGTCAATTGCCACCGGCTTGTACATGTAGTTTCCCTTGAGAGCGAGAGGCCTTGACCCGAAAGGAATGCCCCAGTCAAGTTTTGCCCCAGGCTTGGTGGGGTTCATCACGGCCTCAATGAATTTCCCGGTGTATATGTTTCCGGCTGCAAGCCCGACCAACGCGACCTTTTTGCTTTCAAGTCTTGCTGCTTTGCCCAAGATGACATTGCTTTCCTCTGGTGTAGTCGGGAAAATTTTCAAGGCTGACGAACCTTTGTTTGCCGTATCCCAGAAACAATTGTCTGCCCCAGTTCCCGGGAACCAGATATTCCTGTCCTGATACCAGTCGTCAAAATTAAGATTCGGCACAACTTCCGCTGTTTCAGTCGAGAATGATGTCTCTGGCCCCTCCGCATCGGAACATATTGCTTTGACAATATAATTCTGAGATGGCTGCAGACCGCGGATTTCTGCGGAGAATGTTCCGGACTCACTGTCCACTGTCACGGATGACACTTCAGTCCACTCTTCGCTGCCTGCCGCCTTGTATCTGAATCCTAAGCCTTCCGGAGTGCCGTCGGCTGCTTTATAGCTTGCAGACACTTTTGCGAACATTGCCCATGTTTCATTTACGGAAACAGCATTGATTGTTGCCGACGGACGTTTACCGAGCACATTGACATTCATTGCAGTCTCAGTGGTGCCGTCCTCGTTCCGCACGGTAATATTGATTGTATATGTACCTTTGGGCAATGATGACAGGAAATCCGAGAAATCTACATGTGCACTTTCCGGGTTTCCACTGTCATTTGCGGCAGGAATGACAGATACTATTCCATCTGTCTTGATTCCGATTCCTGCAAGCCTTGCAAGAAGTGCCGCATCAGCTCCGGCCAGTTCAACTGAACGGTCCAGACCAGCAGCCTCCAGTGCCTCATTTGCATGTGCCAGCATCAGTGACTGTATGTGTGATTCAGAGGCTACGCTCACTGCGCAGGCATCTCCGGTGTAGTGCTCTATATTTGAGAGATTGAGGTCTCCTGCTGTCACTGTCGGGTTCTTCTTGCCGAAATCAAGGTTGATGTCATAGTCTTTCTGGTTGAGCGAGTCATCCAGACGTATTGTGAATATCGAGCCTCCGATGTCACCGGAAACCTCTTCTTCGACCAATGAGAAGTTGAATCTGTAGTGCTGCCTGGCTTTTACATCGCTATATGTCCCGCTTATTGTCTTATATGCAATGTCTGTATTGCTGACAAGAGACAACTCCCATGTAAGTTCTGTGGCAGTTGCCGGGAAATAGCCTTCCCTGGAGAAATTATCGAGGGCCTGGTTATATTCCAGTACGGAATTATCGTTGCCTCTGACTACGAATTTATATTCCTTGAACCTCTCCTTTATCTTCTCGTCCAATGTCACGGTAATCTTGATGTTGGCAAGGGTGCACACGATGTCAAGGTTCTCTGTCTGTCCTCTCCTTATCGTGAGTTCTTTCTCGCCGCTGTAGACTGGGGAGTCAAAGGAAGCTCCCGTGGCTGAGATGTCTCCTGAATAGGCCACGACTTTGTAGAATCCTGTCCTAAGCTCAAGAGTTCCCATAGATGTGTAATCCTCGACCTCTTTTACAAGGTCTCCTACATTGTCATATATTTTGAGGGATATCGTCTCATCTTCAGCTCCGGTGCTTTTGACGTAGGTGATGTCCGGTGCTTTTTGCTCAACGTTTACGTTGAGGTAGCCTGTGGCATCTGAGTCCGGCGATATTTCCTGGCAGGAATATGCGCCCAACAGTGCAGATGCCGCAGTTATGATTGAAAATAATCGTTTCATGGCATCTGTAATTATTCAGCCGGATTATAGAATTTGCATACTTTAGTAAGGCTCTGGCCGAGAGCGTCCTGTACGTAGAGGGTGAAAGTGTAGTCTTCTCCAGGATTGCCTACCGCGCCAATCAATGGTACAAGGCCGGACAACGAAAAATTGACCTCAGTCTGGTTTAGAAGTTGGTCTCCTGTAGGAAGCATATCTTCAAGATTACCTATGATGGTTTCGTTGTTTATCAGGTCCATTTCACCGTCGACTGCTCCCATAGCTCCCACCATTTCAGCAAAATTTTCGCTTACAGTGACTTTGAATTCTTTGATTTTGCCAGGAGCCTTGACAACGATGTTTACATCCATTTCTTCTGCAATAGTGACTGTCTCAAAGTCCGGATTGGCAGCCCATACCATTGAAGGTGCTTCGGCCACATCCGGAATCTCAGGATTTTCAGGGTCCGGATCCGGAACCGGGTTCTGATCAAAGCCAGGGACTGTGATTTCAACATTCTTGTCGTTTGTGGTGGTATCTATAGAAAGTTCAAACTTAGAACTTCCTGTAGTTGTCGCATCAATGTTGATTACATGATGATCCTTTGCTGCAACGTTTGTAATCTTGAATGTAACGGTCGCCGTGGAGTTGTCAATGGCCCTTGTTCCGCTGACAAAAACCGTCAGAGGGGCAACCGGAAAATAGCCGGCCTTGGAATCAATGACTTCCTGTCTCTGCCATGTCAGTGAACTTGTTTCCTGTGAGACCGTTATCACGAAATCTGAAAGTTCATTCAGGAATTTGTCTGAGCAGTTGATGGAAACCTTCATGTTTGAAAGGCTGCATGCGAGGTCCACAGTTGAAATCTTGCCCACAGCAACTTCAAAAGTCTTGCTTCCTGCATATTCCGGAGAGTTCCATGCCGCCATTCCGCTGTTGATGTTAGGGGAGTGTGCCGAAACGGTATATGAACCTGCTGACAGCTCAAGCATTGACGGAACATCCTTGTAAAGGAATGATTTTGTATACGACCCTGTGGATGAGTTGATGATGACCTCAAACTCATTGATGTCTACGGCAGAAGTACCCTCATCGCCAGATTTTACTCCTATGACCTTGTCGGAATATTCTTCCTGATTGCAGTTGAGGTTGAATGTGAGGATGCCCGTTCCGTTTTCTGTCAGCATCGTGTCTCTGCAGCCGGACAGTATGGCCGTGCATGCCAATATTGTATAAAATGTCTTTTTCATGATTTTATGCTGTTATGTAAGGGTCTAATAAATGAGTTCCACGTCGTCAATTGTGAGCTGGCTTCCGGCATGAAGTTTATATTCTCCTTCCGGGGTCGTCAATGTCCTGTTTTTAGCTATATTTGGACTTGAAGATGTTGACTGGAGGAATTGGATATAAATTCCGGTCGCTTTAAGTTTTGTGTTGGAATAAGTTATGTTCACGTAGCCCTCGGTCCACGATGATATCTGCGATGAATTTGTAAGAATCCCTTCGCCGATTACAGTTGTACCATTCATAATCTGTACGAGTGCCTGCCAAGTATCGTTGCCCTCAGGAGAGTACATATAATAGAATTTCATTGCAGACGGCCTTGACTCGAAGCTGTGCTTGTGGTTGCCATTATATGTTCCGGTAAACAACTTACCCTGCGTTGCCCCTTCCGACTTAAGGCTTGTGTTGCTCCAATGTACAGCCACTGCTGTTATTTTTGCAGCCTTTCCTCCGTTGCGGCCATCTGTGTACCATACAGTTGGGAAACACGTAAATGGGGTCGGTGAGAAAGTTGTATTGAACTTAGATGTCGTCTCCACATTGTTTGAGTCCCACCATTTGTCCTGCTCATCGGAATTATAAGGATAGTATCTGGTTATTTTATCCTTAACTTTGTCGGTGCTCCAGTCCTCAAAGCCGCCATTTCCTACCTGCTTATCCTCCTCTGTCGTGAAATCGAAATATTTTACGAGCTTGTCGTTGTTACGGTAGCGGAGCCTCATCCTGTATTTTGTATTAGGCTTAAGTCCTGTCATGTCAGCGTACGCGTTGATGTTCTCCGTATCTGTGTCCAGATTCAGGTCATGACGCATTTCTGCACGTCTCCAGTCGCTGAAGGCTGGGTCGCTGTCGGAACGGTAGTCAAGCAGAAGGGCCGCAGGGTTGCCTGTCCCTCTCTGCAGAGTTGCAGTGATTTCGCAGGACTTTGTAGCATAGATGTTTGCTATGACTGCGTCAAGGGTGAATTCTGGCTTCACCTCTATGAATCGTGCGAATGATGTTTCCGCACGCTGGTTGTTCATGTCCTCGACAATAATTTTGAAATTGGCGTTCTTCGGCTGGTCAGGGTCGTAGTGCATGTTGGCGATGTGGTCCGCATAGCCTTCGAGGTCCACGAATGTCAGTCTTCTGCCCTTCATTTCCTTGAACCATCTGATTCCGTATTCCCAAAGCAGGGCGCATGCCTCGCTTTCTGTGTCTGTGAGGTCGACTTCCGAAGGAATGCCAAGGCTGGACAGGTAGTCTGATTCAATCTGGAGCAGACATTTTTCCACTCTGTCAGGAACGAGGGCATCTACCCTTGCCTTGTGGGAGGCCGCCCTT
>CAMWUW010000058.1 GCA_947177525.1 uncultured Bacteroidales bacterium
ACGTATAACAACCGTCAGGACTGCCACCAATACAGCCATCGGAATCAAGGACACAATCCAAGAGGGTTTTTCTCCCCTACTGAAAATCTTCATCGCCAAATATTTATGAAATTCCCGCGAAATTAAGAATTTCCGGCATATTTTTTCTTAATTTTGCTATGCTTTATGAAAAAAATGAACACATATAATCCTGCACGTATGCAGGCAAAAACCAATATTGCAAAAAACAAAGCCGGACAAAACAGACGGACAGGCACAAATCCCGTGAACAAAACAGGCGCCGGTCCCAAAAGAAAACAGAGCGCCGGAAGCCGGCAGAATACAGGAGCACAAGGCAAGCGCACGGACAGCAATCCCAGACAGGTCACTGTAAGCATCTGGATAATTGCTGCCATATTGTTTCTGCTGGCTGCATTGATAATATGGCCGCACATCAACGACAAATCATCTCCACAGACAGGTGCAGCCGTACCATCCGGTTCCTACTGCTATGGAATTGACATTTCAAGATATCAGCATGACATCAGCTGGGACTCCCTGATGGTACTCACAGACTGGAAAGGAAGAACAATATACTCCAAGACTGGAGCAAAAGACATACGTCCCATATCCTTTGTATTCATAAAGGCCACGGAAGGCAGCTCCATGAAAGACAAGAGGTTCCACAAACACTGGAAAAATGCGTCCCAAAGCGGTGCGAGACGCGGAGCATACCATTTCTTCCGGTCATCAAAAAATCCGGTGCACCAGGCTGAGAATTTCATAAAGACCGTCGGGCAGCTTTCACCAGGCGATCTGCCGCCTGTGCTTGACATAGAGACAATGCACTCCGGATGCACGGCAGAAATGCTCAATGACCGTGCTCTGGTTTGGCTGAAGGCGATTGAAAGCCACTACGGCCGCAAGCCCATAGTCTATTCCTCCGCCTCTTTCATATCTGACATCCTGTGCGACGAGATAAAAAACAACTATCCCGTTTGGGTTGCGCACTACAACAGCACTGCCCCACGCTGCAGCAATTGGAATATCTGGCAATTTACAGACAAGGCAGTCGTCTATGGAATAGACGGCTATGTAGACATGAATGTCTGCTCCCGCTCTTTCCTCAAATCCCTGTAGCACGACGTAAAACGCAAAACTGCTCACCGGTAAAATCCTGTGTCCGAAAAATATCTTTGTAGAAAAGATACAAGTTTATGGAGATGCTGACATTATTGAGCAAGCTTCTCCTTCCATCGGAAGTATTTGAATATTTCATGATCACCCAGATATCCGACAACGGTCATGTCGTGGAACGGCTGACCTGTAAACCGTGTTTGAATTGACTAATCTTCAGGCAGACGGAAATATCTGCCGTCATCATGGAGCCTGTAAACCGTGTTATCTTCATGTGTCTTTGTGGTCTAAATCAAATTCTTTTATTATTTCATTAGCCGTTCCAGGTCCGTAATCCAGATATGGCTCTTCATTTTGTGCGATGCCGGTACCAATAATTGCGTGATGCGCAATCAACTGTAAATCAGTCAATTCCTATAAATCGCTGCCCCGTTTTTGGGGCAGCGAATAGCAGAAAACGATTGAGAATCAGAGTTTTACGCACTATATTGCAGATAGGAACAGCGGAGAACTTTTGCACCGGTCCGATCCACCTTCAAAAATGCTTCTGTTTTGAACCCCATGCGTTCCAGGTGTCACATACAAACTGCAGACCTGGAACGCCCTGAAAACATAATGCACTGATTGATAACACGTTGCAAAAACTAACCGTTCCAGGTCTGCATCGGGAGTGTGACACCTGGAACGCCCTGAAAACATAACACACTAATTGATAACGGGTTGCAAAAACCAACCGTTCCAGGTATGCATCACAAGTGCGACACCTGGAACGCCCTAAAAATATAACACACTGATTGACAACGAATTGCAAAAACTAACCGTTCCAGGTCCTCCACAAAAATGCAGACCTGGAACACCTGCAAATATAAATCTGTACAGAAAAGTGTCAGTTGCTTTGACTCAACGAAAAGGCTTCGCGGAGACATGACGGCTCCAGGCCCAAAATGTCCAAGTGCCCCTGCAAAACTGCCTATACAACAAGAGGCCGGCCCCAAAGGCCAGCCTCAAGTTATGTAATTCTGTAATATTCAGATTACTTAGAGATTACGCGTGCCATTTCGCAAACCTTGTTTGAGTAACCCCACTCGTTGTCATACCAAGATACAACCTTAACGAAAGTAGGATCGAGCTGGATACCAGCCTTCTCATCGAAGATTGAAGTGCGTGCATCGTTGCGGAAGTCAGTTGAAACAACAGCCTCGTTAGTGTATCCGAGGATACCTTTGAGCTCGCCCTCAGAAGCTTTCTTCATTGCAGCGCAGATCTCCTCGTAAGTTGCAGGCTTCTCAAGCTCTACAGTAAGGTCAACAACTGAAACGTCTGAAGTAGGAACACGCATTGACATACCTGTAAGTTTGCCGTTGAGCTCAGGAAGAACCTTACCTACTGCCTTTGCAGCACCAGTTGATGAAGGGATGATGTTCTCGAGGATACCGCGGCCACCTCTCCAGTCTTTCTTTGAAGGACCGTCAACAGTCTTCTGAGTTGCAGTAGCAGCGTGAACTGTAGTCATGAGACCTCTCTTGATACCGAATGCCTCGTGGAGAACCTTAGAGATAGGAGCAAGACAGTTAGTTGTGCAAGAAGCGTTTGAGATAATCTTCTGGCCAGCGTATGTCTTGTCGTTAACACCATATACGAACATTGGAGTAGCGTCCTTTGAAGGTGCTGACATGATTACCTTCTTTGCGCCTGCCTCAAGGTGAGCAGCTGCGAGTTCCTCAGTGAGGAAGAAACCAGTTGACTCAACTACAACGTCAACTCCGAGAGCGCCCCAAGTAATGTTCTTAGGATCTTTCTCAGCGAAAACCTGAATCTTGTTGCCGTCAACGATGAGGTAGTTGTCCTCTACTTTGATGTCATGGTTGAAAATGCCGTGAACTGAGTCATACCTGAGCATGTATGCGAGATAGTCAGCATCGAGAAGGTCGTTGATACCTACAACCTGAATGTCATTTGAGAAATTCTCAACTGCGGCACGGAATACCATACGGCCGATACGGCCAAATCCGTTAATACCAAGTTTAATCATTGTGTCTAAAATGTTTATAAAGTTAAACTATAAATTGCTTCTTTAGCAATATTCCCTACATAACAGAATATCGGTGCAAATTTAGAAATTTTTATCAATATATTCGCTATATTTGTCAAAAAATAAGAAATCAACATGCGCATATTGATAACCAACGACGACGGGTATCAGGCAAAGGGCATCAGCATCCTTGCCAAAATCATGAAACAATTCGGAGAAGTAACGGTAATTGCACCAAAGAAGCACCAGTCCGGCATGTCCATGGCTGTTTCTTTGGGATTCAAGCCCATCGCCCACAAAGACTTGGGAGACGGCTGGCATTATGTAGACGCGACGCCTGCCAGCTGCATAAAATTCGGCCTGAACGTTCTGTTTCCGGACAATTTCCCGGATGTCGTAGTGTCAGGTATAAACCATGGCTCCAATGCAGCCACCGCATCATGCTATTCAGGCACTCTCGGAGCAGCTGAAGAGGCTGCGCTCAACGGGATACCGGCTATCGGGGTTTCGCTGGACACGCTACATCCAGATGCGGATTTCAGCGCGGTGGAGAAGTATTTCGGAGACATCTTCACAAGGCTAATGAATGATTATCCGTCAAGGCACGGCATATACTATAATGTGAATTTCCCGGACATTCCGGCTGCGGAGATAAAGGGAGTGCGCACCGGATACCAGGGAATGGGACGCTGGGTGCGCGAGTTCAAGGAATGGGACGTGCAGGCCTACAGCAAATACGGCATAACTCCTGAGCTTCTCGGACAGACTTCCTCCCCTGCCGTTGAAGAAGGAGAGGAATTGTATATGATGGTCGGAGACTTCATGAATGACCCGCGCAACGGAACGGATGCAGACCACCTGCTTATGAAAGAGGGATATATCAGCATAGTGGCCCACAATGTGGACTGCACGGACTACGAAGAATCGGAAAGGCTCCGCAAAAACGGAATGGACACCGACTTCTGAAAGCCACGGCATTTTTGTGATAAAGTAAAGCGGCAGTACAATTAAGTAAGAGACAGCATGAAATACTATATAATTGCAGGTGAAGCCTCCGGCGACCTTCATGGTTCAAATCTGATGAAGGGTATCTATTCGGAAGATCCCCAGGCCAGCATAAGGTTCTGGGGAGGCGACCTTATGCACGAAGTCTTCAGCAGATGTCAGGAGGGCAAGGAGGGAGGCCTCGTTAAGCATTACAAGGAGGGAGCGATAATCGGCTTTGTGGAAGTGCTCGTAAAGGCACGCCAGCTTCTCGGCAATGTTTCTTTCTGCAAAAAGGATATAGAGCAGTGGCAGCCCGATGTGGTAATTCTGATTGACTACCCTGGATTCAATTTCAAGATTGCCGAATTTGCGCACAAGAAAGGGTTCAAGGTGTTCTATTACATTGCACCGAAGGTCTGGGCTTCCCGCGAGGGCAGGATAAAGAAGCTGAAGGCTTATGTGGACAAGCTGTTCATAGTGTTTCCGTTCGAGATACCGTATTTCGATTCAAAAGGTATAAGCTATATATATAAGGGCAATCCCCTTGTGGATGCAGTTGACGGTTCGAAGGCGATGCTTGAGACCCGGCAGGATTTCCTGAAGCGCAACAATCTGGAGGACAGGCCTGTGATTGCCATGCTGGCAGGCTCCCGCAAAGGAGAAATCAACACCATGATGCCTGTGTTGAAGGAATTTGCACACAAGATGCATAAGCTGCCGCAATATTCGGAGTATCAATTCCTTATAGCAGGTGCTCCGGCCAGGTCAATGGAAGATTATTCGGGCTTTCTCGGCGAGGAGGACAAATTCATAAAAGTCCTGTTCGGTGAGACACAGTCCATAATCAGACATGCGGAAGCTGCTGTTGTCAATTCCGGAACAGCCTCACTTGAGACCGTCCTGTTCAATACCCCGCAAGTCGTAGGCTATATCGGCAATCCCCTCACCTTCCTGATAGCAAAGCATATCGTAAAAATCAAGTATATAAGCCTGGGCAACCTGATCATAGACAGGCTCGCTTTCAAGGAACTGATACAGGACGACTGCAATCCTGACGCGCTTGTGGCAGAGGTGCGCGGACTGCTCGAGGACAAGGCCTACAGAGATGCAATGCTGAAGGAGTATGCTGAAATACGCTCCGCACTCGGCGGTTCCGGAGCGTCATCTGCAGTGGCCAAGGCTATGCTGGAAGAACTTGGCTCAATCAAATAAGGTGTGTCAAAAGCGTCAACCTAAATCAGGGAAGGTCAGCGATGTAAAACATCGACGAAAATAGCCACCATTATGGTTTAAAATTAAGCTATTATCACCATATCGCTGTATAACGGTTTATCTCTGCCCCATTATGGAAGACATATACATGCTGTCTGATATCCACAGCACATATTTATAGGAATCAGCCGCGCCCGCCGAAAATCATTGAGCCGATGCGCACCATGGTCGAGCCCATTTCCACTGCGATGCGGTAATCACCGGACATTCCCATGGAAATCTCATTGCTGTCATGTCCAGGAAAAGCGGCACGTACCATATCAGACATAGCTACAAGCCTTGCGAAATCAGAACGGACCACAGATTCGTCATCAGTGAACGTGGCCATGCCCATGACTCCCCTGACGCGCACAAAATCACGTCCATGCCACCCCTCAAGCAGCTCGGCAAGCTCCACTCCGCTGAATCCCTGCTTGGAATCCTCGGCAGAGACATGACACTCCAAAAGAACATCTATAACCTTTCCGTTGGCTCTCCCCCATGCATCAATCGCATCCAGAAGCCTCACTGAGTCAACAGACTGCACCAATGAGACAAACGGCAAGACCATTTTCAGTTTGTTGGTCTGGAGATGGCCGATGAAATGCCATTCAACGTCAGACATGTAGCCGCGGTCTGCTTCCGCATCACCTCCACCCGCCTCCACCCGGAACACCATATCCTCACGCAATGCCTCCAAGGTCTTTATCTTTGCGAGGAATTCCTGCGGACGGCTTTCTGCAAATACGCGCTGTCCGGCCTCATAAGCCTCAGCAATAGATTCAAACGGGTGGAATTTAGAAACTGCCACCAACTTTACAGTTGCCGGCAGTTCCATTTTCAATTCATTTAAGATATCTTTTGTTGTCATCATGCAGTCTATCTGCGTTTTTTCTGCTGTTCCCTCATCATCTGCTCCTGCATCTTCTGGGCCTCTTCAAGCTTCATCTGCCATTTTGATTTCTTGGCAGGCTTGCCCGCATTGGCTTCCATCTCGGCCCTGACCTTGGCCTCAGTAACGACAAACTTGCGTATGTACCAGGTCATAAGCATGGTAATCAGATTTGAAAGCAGGTAATAGTAGCTAAGTGCAGATGAAAGATTGTTACAGATGAACAGCATCATTATCGGCATCATGTAAAGGCTCATGAACTTCATTCCCGCCATATTCGGATCATTCGACATCTGACTTGCCGTCATACGTGAATAAATGAACATAGACACAGCCATCAGCAATGCAAACAGAGACACATGGTCACCGTAAAGCGGAATATTGAACGGAAGGTCAAGGATGGAGTCGTATGCACTCAAGTCCTCGGCCCACAGGAATTTCTGCTGACGCAGCTCAATGGAAGCAGGGAAAAAGCGGAACATGGCAAACAGAATCGGGAACTGGAGCAACATAGGAAGGCATCCTCCCATAGGACTGATTCCGGCACGCCTGTACAGTTCCATCATAGCCTGCTGCTTCTTCATGGCATCCTTCTCGTTAGGATACTTCTGGTTCAGTTTGTCAACCTCAGGCTTGATGGCTGACATCTTTGCCGAAGACTTGAACGATTTGATTGTAAGTGGAGATATAACCAGCTTTATGAGAAGTGTCATGATGAGAATCACAATACCGTAGTTGCTTATGAATCTTCCGATAAAGTCAAAGCAAGGTATTATCACAAAGCGGCTTATCCAATTCACAAGCCATCCACCCAAAGGAATAGTCTTCTCATATTTGCGGTCATAAGACTTGAGGATACGATAATCATTCGGACCGAAATAGAATTCAAAAGGCACTACGACATCCCCTGCTCCACGGTTCAGTTCCGAACGCAACTTTGCAGAGCATGCCATAAGATTTCTGCTTTCATCTTCCTCCTGATAATACTTCAGGCCGAAATCAGCCGAAGCGAAGTCATTGCCTGCAGTCATGATGGCAGAGAAGAACTGCTGGTGAAAAGCAAACCATTTGAATTTTGTGTCCGCACGGGCGGAACCGTCGCGTCCCTTTGCAATTTCCTCCGGCTTCTTTTCCCCGTCAAAATAATATGCGAGCTTTGAATACTGCTTTTCATTCTTATATCCTTTCTCAAGACGCGGTATGATTACCGACCAGTCTATGTCGAACATGGAGACATTGCGCGGGACAAAATTGTCGATTCCCACAAATGAAAGTTCGTTCCGGAGCATATAGCTGTCCTCTGCAAGAGTATACTTCTGCTGCAGGTAGCCTCCCTGCGCAAAATGCAGCCTCATCACCACAGAAGAATCTGTCTTTTCCGCAACACGAAACACAAGGTCACCTGTGTTTATAGTCTCACCGGCATAAAGACTGAGATTGTACTTGCTCATATCGGGCTTTATCAGCTCAAGTGCACTGCTGTCCTTGTATGCCCTGTAGTCCTTGAGTCTCACGGAATAAGGCTGTGCTCCTTTTGTTGTAAAATCAACCTCAATCCTGTCATTTGAAATGGACAGAATCTCCGGAGAAGCAAGACGTGCCTCAGTAAGAAGACTGTCCTTATATACCGGCATTCCGGAAACCCTTACTCCGGCCGTATTGCCGTCTGCCGCAAGTCCCTGCGCCCTTTTGACAGAATCCATGGCCATCGCGGCCAGCTTTTCCGCCATTGCAATTGAGTCACGCTGAGCCTGAATCTCCGCCTGCTCCCTGTACTGTCTCGACTGATACCATGTAAAACCGAACATGATGACACCGATCAGCACTATACCTATAATATTGTTCTTATTCATCTCAGATAATTTATTCCTACTCCTTGTCTGCCTTCTCGTCAAATTCACGTATACGGGCAGCAAGCTCATTCAACTCAGCCTTTGCCTGATCTATTCTATCCTGCATCTGTCTTATAAGTGGCTCTGCACTCTTTGACATCGAGAAGAATCCTATATTGTTCTCATACGTCACGATGTCCTGCTCCAGCGAATTATATTTATGGATAAGACGGTCTTTCTCTGACATCTGAGTCCTTCCGCCACGTCCTCTGCGTGCTCCGCCGTGAGCAGCATCCGGGAATTTTGAACGTACAGCGTCACGGAATGCCGAGGCGATGCTGTCCTTTTCCTTGAACGGAACAAAACCGATCTCATTCCATCTTTTCTGGAATTCCTGCAATGCGCTTGAATCAGCATCACTGCCCTGCAATTCATACGCATTGATTTCATCTATTATACGCTGCTTTGCCTTAAGGTTTCCATAATAATCATTTTCAGGCTTGGCATTGCGGTCTCTTTCGGCAAAGAATTCATCACAGGCTGCACGGAAGCGTTTCCAAAGCTGCTCCGACTTCTTGCGCGGCACAGGACCGATTTCCTTCCACTGCTTCTGAAGAGCTATGAACTGGTCAGTGGCCTTCTTCCACTCAGTGCTTGACTTAAGCTGCTCCGCTGTTTCGCAAAGTGCAATCTTGCGCTCCAGGTTGGAGTTCATGCTTCCTTTATACTCGGTATAGAAATCGCGCTTGCGGGCATAGAATTTATCACAGGCTGCACGGAAGCGGTCGTATATTTTCTGGTTCTCCTTCTTTGAGGCAAAACCGATTGTCTTCCACTCTTTCTGTATGTCCTCGATTTCTTTTGAGAAAGCATTCCACTCGTTTGAACCGGCCACTTCCCTTTCGGCTATTTCCTCCACCTTCTCGCAAAGTACAGTCTTCTTGGCCAAATTATCTGCCTGCTGGTCTTTCAGACCTTCAAAAAATGCCTGGTATTTCTTGTTTATTACGGAAGTCGCGGCCTTGAAACGGTCCCAGATCTGCTCCCTGTGCTCTTTCGCTACCGGCCCATACTCCTTCCACTGCTCGTGAAGCTTCTGCAGTTCACGGAAAGCCTCCACGACATTCGGACTCTCAGCAAGTTTCTCTGCTGCCATGCAGAACTCTTCCTTAACCTCAAGATTCTTTTTGAAATCAAGGTCACGAAGCTCACGGTTTATCTTTACCATATCATAGAACTGCTCGACATAGAGCTGATACGTATCGTTGATATTCCTGTAATTCTGCATAGGAACAGGTCCGATGGCCCTCCATCTGTTCTGTATCTCGCGGAATTCCGGGAAAGTCGCATTGACATCCTCCTGTTTGTCAAGAAGAGCCTTCAGGTCGGCTATGACAGCCTCCTTCATTGCAAGATTATCCTCACGTTCCTTCTCAATCTGACGGTTATACTCAGCACGCTCTTTTTTGTATTTTATATAGAGTTCCTTGAATCCTGCCTCAATTCCTGCAAACGGATTGTCTTCAGCAGGCTCTTCTGCAACAACGTCATCAGTTTCTTCATGGTCGACAGCCTGGACAGAGAAGCCGGCTTCGCTTTTTTCCTTAAGCAGCCTCTTGTAAAAAGCAGCCTTGACGGCCTCGGCTTCCTTAGACATTTTCATCCTGTCCTCGTTTTGTACGAGCTCCTCAAACATGCGAACAAGTTCTGCAAGGCTCTTTTCCGACAAATTCACTGTCTGCACGGCGTTTTCAGATGCTGCCGCTTCATTGTTTTCAAAAGTTTCAGGTACATCTGACGCCATTGCGGCACCAGGGATAATCTCTTCACTCATAATAATGGAGTTAATGTGTTTATTAATTCATACAAGTGGCAAATATACCATTTTTTTAGTAAAACTCACATCAAAATGCTATTTTTGCAATCCGAAAAACTCATTTGGAATATTTTGACATGCGAATAGACATTTTGACCGTAGTACCGGAACTGCTGGACAGTCCGCTCAGCCACTCCATTGTAGGCAGGGCCATCAAAAAGGGCCTTGTGGAAATACATGTGCACAATCTGCGCAAATACGGGAAAGGACCCCGCCAGCAGGTAGATGACTACAGCTACGGAGGAGATGCAGGCATGGTCATGATGCCTGAGCCAATATACAACATGATTGCAGAGCTGAAGGCAGAGCGGGAATACGATGAGGTCATATACCTGTCACCTGACGGGGAGATACTGAACCAGAACATTTCCAATGAACTGTCACTTAAAGAAAACATTATCCTCCTTTGCGGCCATTACAAAGGTATTGACCACCGCATAAGGGAACACATTGTGACACGGGAGATATCCGTAGGAGACTATGTACTGAGCGGCGGGGAACTTCCGGCTGCAATTCTCGCAGATTCAATCATAAGGCTGATACCTGGAGCGCTGACGGACGAGACATCTGCATTGAGCGACTGTTTCCAGGACGGTCTCCTGTCTGCTCCGATTTATACCCGTCCTGCGGAATTCAACGGATGGAAGGTTCCTGAAGTCCTGCTCAGCGGAAACCCTAAATTAATAAGGGAATGGCAAGACGAGCAGGCGCTTGAACGTACAAAACGCCTTAGACCGGGACTTTTGAATGAATAAAAACGAAAAAAGTTTGGAATTTTCAATTTAATATCTAAATTTGCATTCGACATAACGATTTAATGTCAATCAGACGTTTCTAACCACTAATAATTAATCATCCCAAAAGGGAATACACTACACTACTAACTAACCGAAAAATCCCGCAGTGATGTGGGATTTTTTAATTGTCTGTCCCTCACGACCCCGAACTGCGAACTGAAAGCCCTTACCTTTGCATTGAAGGCCTCGGCAGAAATGCGTATGTTTTGAACCACAGGCGTTCCAGGTCTAACTTTTTTATGTGACACCTGGCACGCTATGAAAATGTAAAATATTGATTGATAACAAATTGCAAAATTAGCCCGTTCCAGGTCTGCTTTCAAAGTGCAGACCTGGAACGGGCTAAAAGGAAAAATGCTGTTTTTCAGTCAAGCAGAGACACCATATAGGAACGCAGGTCGTTCCAGCTGTAGTATGGACCTTGGACAGCCTTCAGGGCCGGCACAAGCACCTCATTCTCATTGTAGAGCAGCTTGACAATTACATCCCCCTTACGGTTGGAATAGAAAACCATCTGAATATTTGAAGCCATCGGAATCATCCTGGAGGAATCCCAATATTTATGCGCTTCAAAAGCACTGTGACATTCTTCCATTCCGGATATGCCAAGATGCCCTATAAGCGGAAGAAGGCCGGTATCATGCCCGAAACGGAAATCACCTGCCACATTGCTTCCTTCAGAAAGAGCCTCGTCAGCCTTGGCAATGAAATCATTTATTATCGGTCTTGACACCTTCTTGACCTCTCCGAACATCTCTGTAGAATTTCCGAATCCGGCATAGAAATAATTATTCCTCATTATCCAGCACTTCACCAGTTCCTCTTCAGGAAAATACGCGAACATGTCAGGTCGGCAGTCTGTATTGGGGCTGATGGCAGCCATCTTGTAAAGGCTTCTTATAAACTCCGCCTTTTTCCCGATGACAGCAGCTGCGGCATCAGGATCATTGAATAAAATGCCGAACATAAGCTCTGTGTCAATTTCCGGCAGCACAGAATCCTCCACTTCATTGTCAAAAGTCCCCATCGGAAGGTAATTGTCCATTTCATGGCACAGATAGTCAAAATACTTCTTTCCTGTGACATACGAGAAATCCACCTTCCCGTCTGCCTTGCCGGCAAGAACCGTCATCATGTTAATCATGCTTAATATGCTCCTCTGCACAGTAGTCGAATAATTCCGGACAAGCTTACGGCCTCCTTTTCCGGAAAACAGCTCAGGAAAACGTTCATACAGCCTTGCACCGACCCCGCGCAATTCCTCGGCACCGCGGGCGGAAAGCATTCCGTACATGCCCTGATGCTCAGCCATGACCGCCTGTGCGTCTGCATAGAATTTTTTTCCGGCATCAGAAAGAAGCCCGAGACTGTCACATACTTTAAGCACATCCATAGAACGGAAAAAACTCGCCTTAGTGTGATATCTGGAACCATGCCGTGAATAGTGGCTTATATACACAGGCCTGTATCCTTTGGGGGCAGGTGTCAATTCCGAATCAAAAAATTCATAATAATGATAATTGGCAGCTGCCCTGTCATGATTTTCACGTATCATATCCGTGTATGACTGTGCATAAATCACTTGACTGAAAAGAATCAGCAAAATGGCAATGCTGCCGTAAAAGAGTCTGCTCATAATGTTATGGTATAAAATTCTACAATGTCAAATCTTCCGGAAGATGCAATATATCTTCATAGCCACATCTCCACTCCATAGCGGCATGTCAGGCTGGCATGGCGTTGCGCCGGAAAAAGGAAAATCCGCAGTCCGTTTCCCGGCATTGATTATTTTGCGGCAAAATTAATTTAATTATGCCAATCCGCAAAAGGCTGCTGCCGACATGCGGGAGAAATTGCCGGCGATAAATTTTGATTATCATGAAACAGACAATCGGCAGCAATAAAAACAAAGACTGCCATGCGCATATCTTTGTACCAAAACCAGCATAAACAACTAAGCAAACACACAAAATCCAATTACAGAATATAAATTAAAAGGACAATCAAAAAAGAGAAATTCATTATGGCCACATTAAAGGTAAAGCTAAGACCTTCATCCGTAGAAGGCAGAGCGGGGACAATCTACTATCAGATTATCCATAACAGAGAAGTCCGCCAGTTAAAGACGGAATACAAAGTGTCTGCAAGTGAATGGAACAATGCAAGCGGGACAATCACAACCGCAGATATCAAAAGTGAGCGCGTCAGTCTCCTGCCATCAATTCCGGAAGGAATCAGCAGGGATTTGAAACGGATAAATAATTCCAATCAGTATTTGAACTACTGTAAAAAAGTATTAAACATGAGCCCCGTCAAGCCCTGAAAAATAATATTTGCTGAGTGAGATTTATAGTAGGAATTATTTTATAAAGTCTCTAAAAATAAGCAACTTGGAGAATAATATGCTACTATCAGTCTCGAGTTATGATTCCCAAGGACGAAGTATTTAAGCTAATCAAGATCTAAATGTACGTTTGTGAACAATACGATGTGAGCCTGTGTAATTATTGCCAAAGATACAGCAACAATTCGGTTCCCGTATTCTTCTACCAGGAAATTTTAACGATTTACCTGTTCGTCGGAAGCGAACAACATTACACGAAGATCAAGGAGATCCACCACTTCGCTAAGGACTACCGGCCTGACTGGTTCCCAGACATGATATCCTACCAGACTTTCAAATATCGTCTGAACAGAATGGTCGGTGCTGTCACGGAACTTTCCATGCAGTTATTATGTTCGCATAAGCCTGAAGATTGCGACGAGGACACTTTGCTGGTAGACTCTCTGCCTATCATGAGGCAGGAACAGAACAGGAAAAGTCGCCGTTGAGATTGCGGACAAGGGATATTGTTCCACAAAGAATCAGTACTACCATGGACTTAAGCTGCACTTTGTCGACATGAAACGTGAGGGGCATCTGCCATTCCCATATCATATGCTCCTGTTCTCTGCATCTGAAAATGACCTGACCGTATTCAAGAGGGAATGTGTACCTTCTCTTGGAGGAAAGACCATCTTCGCTGACAAGATATACCGAGATAACGCATATTGGAAAAAGGAGAATGAAACAAAAAGCAACAACCTGCTCACTCCAATCAAGGGAATCAAGGGCGCAACCGAGGATGAGAAACAGAGAAATAAAGCAGCTGACCACATGTTTTCATCTGCCGTATCCTCTGTCAGAGAGCCCGTAGAGGCATTATTCAGTTGGCTTATCGAGAAAACAAATATTCAAAGAGCTTACAAATGCCGGTCAACGGCCGGACTGCTTTTGCATGTCATGAGAAAAGTTGCCATCGCGTTTATAACGTTAATTTTTAACGACTGATTCAAATACTTAATTACTTTCTATAAATCTAAATCTATTTTTTCAAAATTCTTAGAGTATATTAGATGACCTTGAGGATTATATACATCTAAATCCTCATACATATGTCCTTTATACCACCCTGTCATATATTGATATACATATCCGTTATTAGTAAAAGTATATCTTTCTCCCAAAGGAGAATATTCATCCAATGATATCCAACTGTCATAATCCATAAACCCGAGTTCGTCCCATAATTCCCGTTTACCTCCATGAATTGTTATGTTCGGTTTTCCTGATTTCTTACACCCATTCCAACATTTATAGGTGCAGCTTCCATCTTTGTTTTGCTCAATTCGAATATAATAATCCTTGTTTTTCGCCTCATACGGCCCCATAATGGTAACATCTTTGAAGCAGCCATCATTCCAACTATAGCGTCTGAATGTGCCGTCCAATACCTCAGAACCGCCATAATCATTCTCCCTGAAAACATAAGTATTCGAAACATAAAGAGTCCTATTAAATTCGTTATAATAAATGCCGCAATACGCCTCGTCCTTATAATTTTCTTCATCATAACACTCTGTGGATCCCCAAGCATCTTCTGGAGAGACTTTCCCCTCCCAATATACTTCCATTTCATCCTCAAGATAATTATCTTTTACAAAGACACGAGTAAGCTGGTGAACTCCGCTTTTATCGAGTCGGTAAACTCTTGCCTGATGATGATTATGCTCACCCTGGGCAATGCTACCATAGAATGCAATGAACAGATATTGGTTATCATCAAGTTTTGCAACCTTTTCAATGACCGAATAGGTGTCAGTCATGTGATATGTATATACATCATTCCCAATGCGATATTGAATTAGAGTACGGGTATCGAACCCCAGTGAGGGATTTCCGCCAAAGCCATGACTTTCCAATATATATGCACGTACATTTCCGTCATCTGCATCTACTACATTCATATAATTGACATCCGAAAAATTATATTTCAGAGTATTTGGGTCGCTTGCAATTATTTCAAATACATCATCGAATAGGTTTTCTGAAAAATAGCCATTATTCGCTTCCCAGTCGAGAATTTTGTTGATTTGCTTCTCATATTTGTGGCTGCCAGAACAGCCTGTAAGAAGTATAAGTGATACTTGTATGATGAGCATACTCTGCATTACACAAACACCTTTCCTCCAATTCGCTACAAATTGTAAAACCATATCCTCTACAAATTATTGATTATAACCTTTCTATCCAATGATAGGCGACTCTTATTGATCACCTATTTATTCTGTAATATCAATCAAACATACTGTTACATTATCTTTACCTCCTGCATTTAAGGCTGCTTCTATAAGTTTTTCAGTCCGTGCGATTACAGATACCGGTTCTTTCAGAATCTGAACCGTCCTGGACGAATGAACCATATCGTAAAATCCGTCGGAACAGAGCATTAGCATACATGGCGTCAAACTTAATGTATGAGTTTGGATATATTCTGTCCCCCAGCACAAAATTTCTTTACCGACACTTCGCGTAATAATATTGCGGCGAGGATGCGTCATTGCCTGTTCTTCGGTAATTTGCCCAGATTCTTCCAGTGGACCGACCAGAGAATGATCCGATGTTATTCTGACTAACTGATCATCTTTGAACATATATAACCTTGTATCTCCGATATGGCAGACATTCATCTTTCCTGTCTCAAGATTGATTAACGCTGCTGTCAGTACACAACTCATATTGCTCAACCAAGGATTACAGTGCTGTGATTGGATAGTGTTATTTGCATAGATGACAGCCGTTTGAAGAACATCTGCGCCATTTGTCGTATTGTTCAAACCCGTAATATGTTCGCTTATGCACTTGCAAGCCATACCAGCGGCAATGTCACCTCCGCCATTACCACCAACGCCATCGATAACTACTGCAAGAAGATGCGTTCCATCCCACACCTCTTGTAGCACGAATGCATCTTCATTATTAGTCCGTACTTTCCCTATATTTGTTTCGCCATAATATTCAACTTTTTTCATAATACATTCAGCTCCATTTCTTTTTTCTGTTAATCGACTTAGGTATAATGTACATTTTAAAAAGGCAGAATCGCCAGTTTCATCCATAATTGATTACGATTCAGGGTGGGGAATAACGAATAGTTCTAAGTCCTTACATTCAGACCAGTCTCTTCCTTCAATTCACGTTGTGCACATTGCTCTGCTGTTTCATCAATATTCATAAATCCTCCCGGCAAAGCCCACGAACCTTTATACGGCTCAGAACCGCGCTCTACAAGCAGCACCTTGAGTTTCGTGCCATCAAGAGCGAAAACCACGCAATCTGCAGTTACCGCTGGATGCGGATATTTGCAGGTATAACTATGTTCTGAAGATGGTTCCTGTATATTTTGTTTCATATCTTGATGATCACAGCACTTAGACCTCACAAAGATAACGATTTTGTTCTTCTTTTGAGGGTACAATTGCCTTTAATTTGATTCCTCATTGTTATTCCCGACAAACAGATTTCAGCAGAGCGATTGCTCCTTCGATATCATATTTTTGCGAGACCTCCATTTTGACCTGAAGCTCTATGGGTAGCAACTTTCCAAGTCGAGATGTTACCTCTATTTCACCATTCTCAATTCTTTTGCGGATAAAGGCTTCAATATCGGGAGTTTCTTCGACAAATTGTCGGCATTTTGCGATGAACTCGTTTTGTGTTAGATTTATCGAGAGAAAATTCCCGTCACTCATTGCGTCGAACATAAGTGCCAGTGTATTGAAAACCTTTGTTCCGGCAAACGGAGCGAAACAGAACTGATTTGCAGCTGATACATAATATGGCACACCGTCTCCGATAATGCTGCACTTCTTGAGTTCAGCCTGCAATTCACCGATAATATGATTAACTTCGGGTGTGAGATACTCTGATTGTTCGTCACTTGTCAAAATGCGGCACATTTCTCGCTCGATCTCGGGACATACAATCGCACCCTGCGATGTGTAGCGTGGTTTCTTACCGCCTGTGCTTTCTTTAACGTGAACGATATATTTGTCCCGGTCGATACCGGTTATCTCCAATGCTTTGGCACTTAAATAGAGACAAGCGCCAGTTTTAAGTTCGATATTCGGTTCGAACTCGCCAACAAGATGATTGTCGGCCATGACGCGATAATTTCGTGGGACATCGAAAACGATATAAGAGTCACGCTTGCCGACATACCGTTCGCCTTCAGTCCCGATAACCAACGAGCCGTCTAAATCCTCTACTATGTTATCTGTGATGAGTTTTTCAATGATATCCATAGTAGTTACCATAATCCACTCGTTTGAGTTTAACAGATTGACTTACAACTAGGCCAAGTCCACATTCAATTGAAACATATTTCAGATTTATTCCTGGTGAAATAGCAAATTGAAATTGCGGACGAATATAATCCTGCTCGTCTTTAGTAATTTGTTCTTCGGTTTGCTTCAATTGATAATAATTGGCTTTTATTATTGCCACATTTTTCTCTATATCTTTAAAATACCATTTTGGGGTAGTTTTATGTTTCGTGCATTCAAATTTTAAATGCAACTGATTGGTAAGCGATTGGTAGCGAGTTGACTGGCGCAATGGTCAAGCGCGAGGACGGGCCTTTGGCCGCGCTGCCCGCAGCGCTTGATCTACAGAGCCGACGGAGGTCGTATATTC
>CAMWUW010000059.1 GCA_947177525.1 uncultured Bacteroidales bacterium
GTAAACGAAAGTAGGAGATAAACTCCATTACTTTCGTTTACCTCCTACTCGATTTATTGAACGCTGGTCCACTCTACATTGCAGATTGCCAAGCAATCAGCAAGGGCACCGGTTTTTCCGGAAGGGCCCAAATTTATGACTTCCAGTTGGAATGGTCCGTCAATCTGGATATCTCCACTTGTAGTATTTGGGAAAGTATAAGTGTATGGCGTCTTCATTTCAGGAGCATCATCACTGACGGTTTCTGTATATTTGACAGTACCGTCAGCATCTTTGATGTTTATCTGGAACTTGATCTTATTGTTCTTCTTGTGTATTCCGTACTGGAATGTCAATGTCTTGCAACCACCTGCAATCAGAGGTGAAGTCATTACTCCATTACCTTTGGTATCTCCCATAATGCCGGCAAGCAAATTTCCTGCAGGCTGTTCATCAAGATTCAGATTGGTTACAGGAAGGACTGCTCCATGAAGAAGTTTCCAACCGTCAAAAGATTCAAACTGTGAGTTAATTTTATAAGCCGTTACAGTTTTACCTAAATTGAGTGTCTGGAAATCGGATTTATTGACTTTGACAGGCACGACATCTGTCTGAGCATAGCTGACATTGAAAGTCTTTATGAATCCGGACTTGAAAGGAGTCTCTCCATCGAATATCTTTGCAATTCTTTGAGAGACGGTCTTGTCTCCGATTGTAGAATTTATATATAGCAGTATTTCCTCTCCTGAAGTTACAGTGAAAGGTGCTACTCCTATATAGAATTTGGCACTTTCGCCTCTTGCAATCTGCGAGCCTTCGGCAACTTCAAGACGTATGAAGCCCTGTCCGTACAAACTACTTGCTGCAATATCATTTCCTGTCAATTCAACACTGAAATTACCGATGATAGGCTTTGGGGCCACCAAGTCCACACTATTTATGACTATCGGCTCCGACAAGGTATTGGTGACATTCACGCATATCACGGATGCCACATTTCTCATCGGTATGGTCGGAAATTCGGAATACGGGACGTTGTTTACAAAGCCTACTACCGGAAATCCCTCCTTACCTACAGCGAGATGAGCCATGCTGTTATTGCCGGTCTGGGTCACTTTACCGGCAAATGATGACATTTCAGTCCTGCCTATATATTTTGAAAATTTGACGGGAGTATCTCCATTGCTTGTGTTTATGCGTGGATAAAAAGCATACCAGTCATAATTCGAATCGGCATTCAACTCTTCAGCCAAAGTTCCAGAGAACTTGCTTGCTGCGACATTGTCACAAGTGAAAGAATTGTCATCGATATAATTTTGAGTACCTGCAATTGCATGAAATAGGTTAATGGCGTCTCCTTCCAGCCATTTTGTTGACATTCCGTCATTCGCGGTTTTGGTGGCAATGTCGGAAAGATATACGCAAAAGTCAGTTGACTCCATCTTATCCTTTATTCCCGGATTCTCAATCTGTTCGCAAGAGCCGAGAACAAATGCTATCAGGAAAATATGTATTAACTGTTTTTTCATTTTTATGTGTTTTTTTAATGTTAAAAATCAATGCTGCCGTCATCTTTCCAGTCTTCGATAGGACCTTTGTAGCCGGGAATATCTACCGCTACACCTTTCTGGGTCACTGTAAGAGAATAGCGGACTGTCATCCCGTCAACGAAACTGATTGTCGCACTGCGCTCGGCCGCATCCTTGTTCTCGGCGATTGTCATTGTTATGAACTCATTTCTTACGGCTCTGGTCAAGTCCATCTTCTCGTATGTAATCCATTCGGGGATTTCAATACTGTAGTTGTAATTGGTGCTGACAAAAAGTTCAAGTGTTCCTCCGGCAGCCTCAAAGCTAAGTTCTCCCATTACTTCCACATTGATTTCTCCTTGCTCGAAAGAAAGGATGCGCATGGACGGAGTGCCTTTGCTGTTTACGGCAAACAGGAAGACCTTTCCGTCGGCAGGAATTGGGTCTGGAAGCTGTATGGAAACCTGTCCTTTAATCTCGTTACCTATAATCTGTGACGTTATACCTTCTATCACTATGCCTCCTGTCGCAATGGCTTTCACCGTTGTACCCTGGTCGGCAGCAGTGACGGTATAGCTGGCCATTATTGAAGATCCGGGAGCGTCCACAGGAATCGAAGTGCTTTCCACATTAAGGGCGAATTTCTGTGCCTTAGGTATCACTATCGGCTCCTTGTCTCCGGAAAGGATGAATATCACTTCATCTTCTCCGTCAATCACATCCTTGAATATGCCGGCTCCACCTGCAGAACCGATGTCCTGCCAGTTTTCCCCGTCAAAGGAAAGCTCAAAGTTGCCTGTGGTCTCATTGGCCCTGATCTGAGGAATCTCAGTCTTGGAAGTCGCAGGAATCTTGTCCTCCCCGTCAAGCAGCCATTCACCGTTGACCTTCCAATAGTAAAGTCCGTCCACATCCTTGCCGATGCTGATTACAGGAGTCTCTCCGTCACTTCCATCAGCACCGTTCTTGCCGTTTGTAATGGTTATGCTGCTTCCGTCAGTGAACATGATGACATGGCCGCTGCCGCCTTCCAAATCAACGACCTTGTCGATTTTCACCTCTTTTTCAAGGGCGTTCACTATGGTCATAAGTGAACCCACATTGGCGTTGATGCTTTTGACCGTCTGTTCGAGTTCGGTGAGGCGTTTGTCGAGGTCGTCCACTTTGTTTTTGAGCTCGGTGTCATCGTATGTACAGCTCACAGCTGAAAAAAGCAGCGGGATGAGCATACACGATAAAATTGTTTTTGTTACGAGTTTCATTTTATGTTATCTAAAAGGTTAGTAAATATTTCTGTAAATTTGTGTGTTTAGATTTCTCCGTGCAGCCTCCGGCCTTAGTCGAAAAGACAAGGGACGCTATGGCTGCTCAGCATTCCGGCCGCTGCGACCAGAGATGCAAAGAAAAATTTTGTCTTCATGATTGAAAAGATTTAATGTTTATAATTAAGTGTTTGTTTACCATTTTTTTGACCATTTACCATAGCCAGCCCTTCCGTCTTCCAATATCTGCAGATCCATTATGTCGCGCGTAAAATTGATAGTTCCACCATAATCTATGGAATTATCCATCATACATCTCATGGCATATGCCGGATCCCAAGACATTTCATACACATCTTGAAGATTGGTCCTCATATCAGCATGTAGCAATACGTTGGACTTTTCATAACCTGACTTGTTCCATTCCATGAATTTCGTGGCATTTGAATCCCAAAGTTTTATGTCCGAGGTCCCTTTTTGCCAAGGAACATTTATGCAGCCGTATTTGGTGGCATCCAGACCTGCGATCGCTTTCCGAATATGCTCTTTGCTTACATTAGGATCGTCAGGATGGTAAGGGTCAACGATTTCAAAAGGATAGTCCTCATCGCAATAGCCTGTCCATGCATAGTCAAGATACTCTCCTACCTTTATTCCTCCTGTGGCTTCCGTGTCCCAGAAATACTCCGTCGGCTCTTCATGGTCGGTCAAGGTAAGCAATTTGTCCTGGCCAAGAACTTCCCTCAGAGCCTTGACCAATTTAGGATAGGAAGTCGTGTTCATCGGAGGCATACCCTCTTTGCCGTACTCGGAATTGCGGTCCCAAAGGTTAACTCCGTCAAGATTATAAGTGGCAAACAGAAGCTTTACCTGTGAGGCAAAATCCTCTATCTGGGCATCTGTCATATTGCAGAAGCCAAGACCGGTGTTTCCGCCCTCTATGGACAGGCAGACCTTACGTCCGGTCTCCTGCACTGGGAGGATGTAGGTGGTATAGTTGTCAAGGATATATTTCATGTCGGAACTGAGGGTCAGCAGTGCCCTGCCTGTGGCCGGCTCATAAGTGACTGTCGTCTTGCGCAGATTGATGAGATTACCGATTGTCATCAAAGTTTCGCTGTAATCGCTATAGTCCATTCTTAGGACATTATAGTCCGTTATTAACCGTGGGTCATACTGCGAAGTGTTCAGATAGAACACCATCAGAAGATCATCATAAAGCGGCAACCCCTCCTCGAACTTCTCCCTGACCGTGATGTCATAATAGACGACATCCCTTGACATCTCTCCGGCAGAAGCAGCCGCAACCACCGGCAGAAGATAATGACCTGCCTTTATCCTGTTGCCCAAGGAGTTGGTCGCCCGGCATGTCAGCCTTGCAAGTTCAGACGAAGTCTTTCCTGCGGACAGCAGAAGCGTGCCACCGTTCTCAAAGCTGTAGAATGTCTCCGGAAGCGGAAGGTATTCCCTTCCTGTTTCTGCGGCATAGCTTTCGACAAGCGACGGGTCCGCTTTCAGGACGACTGTCTGGTCGAAAGATGAAGGAGTGTTTATTGTTGCGCGGAGACCTTCGGTGATGACACCGTTTCCCTCCGTCATGACGCAGTGCACTGTATTCCGGGAGGTCCTGATGCTGCCGAGGGACAGGCTTCTGTTTTCCAGCACCGTTCCGTCAATCTGTTTGCCGCGGGACGGTGTCGGCTCGTTGATTTCGCAGGATGCGAGAACCAGTACTGCTGCCGTTATGAAGAGAAGGCCTCTCCACGCGCTTAGAGTCTTGGCAGAAATGACAGAAATTGTGTTATTGTTCATTGTATTCATAAACTATTCCTCCTCTTTGTTGATTTCCGGAATTTCGATTCCTTCCGCCCAGCGGAGGTCATATTCCGCAACTCCGTCGTTGTGATACATAGAGTAGTCCTTGACGGTGTTGCCCTTGCCCTCGTCGAACTTCCAGTAGCCGATAAGCGTGGCGTCCCCCTCCGGATTCTCTATCCTGTACATGTTCTCCCATATCTGCTCAGGAGTCCTGGCCACGGACCAGACCCTCGCTTCTGCAATCTTGCCCTGGAGCGGACGGTAGTCGTTATAGGACTTGCCGATAAAGAACTGGTAGGATGTCTTTTCCTTGCCCTCCTCTACGATTTCATCGGCTCTCATGGCCAGATTGATTCCTCCCGTCGCAGTTCCCATCTCCTTGGCTTCGCTCTGTATCTTTCCGTCCACATAGACGCGTGTGATTCTTGTGTCATAGTCGTATGTGCACGCCACGTGATACCAGCGCCCTTCATAGAGTTTCTTGGACGGGTCGCTCTGCGGAAACTTTCCGAACGATGTGCCGCCTCCGCTGCCGTCGAACTGGAGCTGCTGGCGCTCGAAGTTGGTGTCACCAAGTCTGAGCAGCAGATACTGCTCAACTCCCATGACAGTGGAGATGTTGCATGGCCCGAAGCCGTTTTCAAGATCGAACTTGTCAATCCAGATGAGAGCTTCGTATGTGACAGCCTTCAGCCCGTTGTAGGCCTCTGCCACAGTGCCCGGCTCGTCCATCAGAGGGAAATTAATCCAGTTGTCGGTGAGCTGCGCGGCTACTGTAATGGCTGATGAGCGGCGTACCATATACAAGGCTGTCCCTGCATCGTCCATGACATCCATATCTGCCGAAGTAAGTCTGACAGGGAAAAGATAGGTCTTGTCTATCTCCATGGCATCGGACTGCCCATCGCCTGTAAGGCCTTTGAACGTGAGGACTACTTTCCCAGATATTGTCTTTCCTGCGGGAATGGTGACCTTCTCTTCATTGAAATCGAAGTATTGCTGCGGAAGCATCTCGTATGACGTGCCGTATTTTCTGTTGTATTCAGCTACAAGAGACTCGTCCACTGATACAGCGGCTGCTATGTCGCTTTTCGCAGGGTATGCCATGTTCACTGACAGTTCCTTGGTGAACTCCGTGAGCTTGTTGCCGAAAGTGGCAGCCTGTACGGGCCGCTGTGAACTTACATCCAGATAGATGGAATTGCTGAACTTGTACCCGTCTGCTTCGTACCTGTTGCAGGATATGGTGACGGATGCAAGCAGTATGATGTATGTCAATATTCTTTTCATAATATTTATCTTGAATGGTTGAGTGTCTGTATCACCTGACGTGTCCTGACGTAGTTGCCGTCATAACTGTAGTAGTCCACGCCCAAGTCATATACGGCGATGCCGCGGAGAGGCCCGAATGCCATCACCTTTTCAGCCATCTCCATGACCGCATCATTCTCCACGAGCTTTTCATCGGAGATGCTGCGCTCTAATGAGGCTGCAAGCAAAATTTTCTCTTCCGCTATACCAAGAGAGGATGTGGCGGAGAGCACTGCCATGTGCACGTCATGCACATAGTCCATCCCTTCTGTTCCGAGCACGAACAGGTCTATCTTCTGCCTGTCCGCGGAACTGACGAATGCAGGGTCTCCCTCAAAGACCAGCAGCTGACCCTCCTGTCTTGCTGCGGAAAGCCTTGACACTATGAGCGAAGAAAGCTCTGCATTGAGTGCGTCTTCAAGCTTTGCCGTTCCGGTGAATGACCAGCCGTCGAGTCCGTTTCCTCTGACGGAGGCTATGGCCCTGTCAAGGTATGCGCCTAATTTAGCCGCATCGGACAGCTCGTCCCTCCGTGATGCGAAATCTATCTGGTACAGTACTTTCGTGCCCACGCTCCGCATCCATTCCATATCCTCGGCGTCATGCCGCGAAAAGTTGTCCGCATTTGTAAGGGACACTATGTCAAGTGAATCCGGAAGGCTTCGCATAAAACTCTTCTCGTTCGCCGGACGTTCCGGTGAATTCTCCAGACGGGCGTATACAAGAAAGTGGTCTGTCTGCTTGTATGCCCTGAGCGAGGCCTTGTAGTCTTCCCAAAGCTCCGGGTCCTGATCCCACGGGTACTTTATGTCAAGTCTTACCGATTCTGTTCGGGTCCAGTCGGAACAGGAAGCCAGCATAAGAGCACCCAGGATTGCAATTATTATTGTTTTTGGTTTCATACCATCAAAAAATTTCTGATTACGTTTGTCTTTAATACTGTTTGGCATCCCACCATACACGGGTACCCATTATGTCGCCTTTTCTGTCTCCTTTCGTCTCGGAATTCAGTGTCGCGATGGCGTCCTGGAGGTTTGCTCCGTTCATCCCGTATTCCTCCACCGGATAAGGCAGCCTGCGCGCATGATGGTTCAGGTCAACGGAACCGCCGCTCTTGTCCTGAGGAGCAGGAAGAAGACGCGGATATCCGGTCCTGCGGTATTCCGACCAGCCTTCCACCCCGAGAGGGAAGGAGGATATCCATTTCTGGGTTATTATCCTTTCAAGATTGCGCTCGGAAGCATCCGGGGCAGGGGCAGTGCCGTCAGCGAGATTGCCGCTCTCTTCCCATGCGACGGTTATGTCGCTCTGTCTGCCTGCGACGCTGTATGTGCCGAGGGGATCGACATAGATTGCTGGCTTCTTCTCCCCGTCAAGGATATACTCTTCCGCTCCGGATGCCCCGCGTTCTTCGAATGAGAGGCGTATGCCGTTCTCGTATAATGTCTGTGCTGTTGCAGGATCTCCCCAGCGGAGTTCATATTCTGCCATGAGGAAACTTACCTCTGCCGCGTTCATCCACAGATAAGGGTCGGACGTGGTGACCTTCATGTTGGAGTAGCTGGTGGTAAAGGCTGTTTTGCCGGAGACTTCGCTTCCCACTCGTATGCCGTAATACATGGCCACGGTCTCTCCTCCCTGTTCTACGGGTACGGAAGTAAACATCTTCTCCCGACGCGGATCTTCATAGCCGTTCATATAGTTGATGATGTCGGCTGCAACGCGGGAGTCAGACCAGTCGTTGTATATGAGTGCGGTGCGGTTCTCAGGCGCATGCATCTGCGCATTGTCTGCATTTGCCGTAATCACGCCTGAGGCTATGGCTTCAGCCGCCTTTTCACGGGCAAGTTCCGGCTTCACATAACTCAGGCGCATTGCCATCCTGAGCTTCAGGGAATTGGCGTATTTGAGCCATTGGGAGATGTTGCCGTAATAGACATAGTCGTATCTGTTCCATGCGGAAGCGGATATGCCGAGATTGTCTGAAAAGACTTTTGTCACAGCGTCAAGCTCTTCGAACATGGTGTTGTACACCTGTTCCTGGGAATCATAAGTGACGAACACAGATTCGTTTGTCACAGCATTGCTGTATGGAATCGGACCGTATGAGTCCGTCATGCGGTGCATTATCGCAACTCTCAGAAGCGAGGCGAAGGCGTTGGCCACCTCGTCATCAGACAAGTTCGCTATTCCCCTGTACGGCGCGTATGTCTCGGTCATGACATTTGCGAAAGGCCATTTCCTCCAGTCATCCGAAGGATTGAATGTTTCGAACCTTGCAAGCCATGTGTCCACGGTGGAAGCTATGTAGCCGGCGAAAGGACCTCCGGAAAGGCTTTCGTTGAACTGGTACATGTGTTCCTGTACCGGAATGACAAGGTTCTGGAGATTCAGAATCTTGGTGCCCGTGCGGTAATTGTTCACTTCCATCTGCTCACCTGTCACCTGGTTCGGGTTGGTGTTCATCTTTTCGAACCCGAGTGTGCAGGATGTAATCGGCAGCAATGCTGCCAGAATTATAACTATAGTATTCTTTTTCATGGAAATGCAGTGTTAAAAGTCAAGTTTGATGTTGAAGCCCATGCTGCGCAGGGACGGCATCATGAAGTAGTCAATTCCCTGATAGTTGTTGCCGGTGGATGCGATTGACTCAGGGTCGAACGGTGCCTTGCAGTATATCATCCAGAGGTTGTGCCCGACTGCAGAGATGGTGAGGGCGCATTTTTCCCGGAACCATCTGCGCGGAAGGGTATAGCCTATGGAGAGTTCCTGAAGACGGAAGTTTGTGGCGGAGTATGTGTAATACAGAGGCAGTCCGCTCTGGGAACCTATCGCCTGGTACCATTTCTGTGCGTCCATCCATTCACGTCCGTTCACGAGCACTCCTCCCGCGTCACGTGCCGCCGCCGAAGCTTCAGATACTCCGTATAGGTCAAGGTTGGCCTGGGTTGCGGAATAGCAGACACCTCCTATACGGCCGCTGAACAGGAAGCCGAGGTGCAGCCCCTTGTATGATAAGTCATTGCGCCATGCGAGGTTGTATTTCGGGAATACGCTTCCGAGGAAAATGTCCGTGCCGGTATCGCTGACTGTAATGTCGCCGTTTTCATCGATTTCGATATATCCCTTGTCACTGCTCATGATGTCGGATGTGGTGTAGAGGTCTCCGAGGGAGCCGCCCTGCTTCAGGACATACTTCGCTTTTCCGAGAGCCTTGATATCCAGCTTGGGAAGATTGAGGCTCTCTCCTGTGATCGGGTTCTTGGCGTCGCCGGCAAGCTCCATGATCTTATTCTTGTTCCAGCTGAACGTGAAGTTGCTGTCCCAGGTGAAACCGCTCCATGTGTGATTGTAGCCCAAGCTTGCCTCTACTCCTGTGTTGCGCACGCTTCCGGTCTGGAGGTAGATTGTGCTGTATGAAGACGACGGAGGAAGCTGCGTGTCGAATGTCTGGTTGCCGGTGTCAGCGAGATACCATGACAGGTTGACGCTGAGGTCCTGCCACAGGCGTGCCTCAAGGCCGACCTCGTAGGTAACAGTGCGTTCAGGTTTCAGGTCTCCTATCGGATAATGGGTCTTGTCCTTCCATATCTTGCTGGTCGCATCGTATTCGTAGGTCGGGATAGCCAGAAACCTCGGGAAAGGCATGCCGACTGATGCAACGGAACTCCTGATTTTCAGATAGCTGAGTGCTCCCATGTCCCAGAGTCCTGTAGGCACCCATGACAGGCCGGCAGACGGATAGAAGAACCCCTTCTGTTTTGAACCGGCAAGCTGTGAAGGCCAGTCGTGACGTCCGGTCACTGTCAGATAGAGCATCTTCTTCCAGCCCACCTCAAGACTTCCGAAGATGGAGCGTGTCTGGTCGTGCCATCCGGATTTGCTCGCACGCTTCTTTGTGTCGTCAAGGTCGAAGACATTGAATATATTGGCCAGGCCGTTTGCCTGTATAGGACCGCCATAACGGAATTCATCGGTCTTTATATCGTTCAGGGACGCTCCCAAGTTCACGAGCAGACTCCAGTCTGCGCCGAAGGTCTTGTTCACGTTGACCATGATGTCTGCGTATGTCTGTGTGTCGTAGGTGCGTGCCTCGGTATAGTGTCCGTTATTTCCGCCTTCAGAGATTGTCGCCTCTGTGGTGGCGTAGTATTTCTGGCTGTAGAGGGTGTTCGCGTTGTCTATGCGCACACGGCCTGATACGTTCAGCCAGTCAAGGATGTCATAGCTTGCAGTGAACGCAAGCATGTAGCGCTTTTTGTCGTTGTTGCGCAGGTTGCGGTAGTTTATCCAGTACGGGTTCTGCATGCGCAGGTCGCCTTGGAGGTCATCGCTCCAGAACTGCTCCATCAGCTTTGTCCCCGGATTATACCTTTCGAAGTTGCGGTAGAGATTGAAGTTCTCGCCACGCGGGAAAAGATATGCGGATGTGAGAGGGTTGGCATACACACCCTGATTGGTCATGTTCTGGTCCTTCTGGATGATGTAGCTCGCGCTCGCGTCTATTTTCAGTTTGTCCTTCAGGAAATAGGATGTGTTGCGGAAGGTGAAGTTGTAGCGGTCATACAGGTTATTCGGTATGATGCCGTCGGAATTGACGGATGCCGCAGAGAAGTAGGTCTGGTTCCGGTCCGATCCTCCGCTGACTGAGAAAGCATTGGTATATGTGTGCCCTGTGCTGAAGTAGTCCTTGGGGCTGTAGCCGTAGCGTGCCTCTTTAGGAATGTAGGCTCCCCAGCTGTAGATGCCTGAGCCGCTGTCTTTCCCGTTGAGTCCTGTGCCGTACCTGTTCTGGAACTGAGGCAGGAAGAACGGGTCGAGAAATTCCGTGTTGCTTGAGAATGAGACTTTCAACTTTCCGGATTCGCCTTTCCTTGTGGTTATCATGATGGCACCGTTCGCAGCCTGGGAGCCGTAGAGGGCTGCAGCTGCGGCGCCGGTCAGGACCGAGATGGACTGGATGTCCTCAGGGTTGATGTCCGCGATGGATTCGGTCGCTCCCTTGGAGTCGAATTCCGTTCCGCCGCCTCCGCCGAAGTTGTACATCGGCACACCGTCAATGACATAGAGGGCGTTGGAGGACTGGCTGATGGATTTGTTTCCCCTGAGCACTACCTTGGACGCTCCGCCGACTCCTGATGAGGATGCGTTGATTGCCACTCCGGCCACCTTTCCGGCAAGTGAGTTGACGAAGTTGGCGTTCTTGACGTCTGTCAAGGCGTCCGAGCTGACTTCCTGGACGTTGTAGCTGAGGGCCTTCTGGTCGCGGCGGATTCCGAGGGCGGTGACAACGGTTCCTTCAAGGGCGATGGCCTCTTCGTGGAGGAGGATGTCAAAGACAGTCCGTGTGCCGACCTTTACGATGGCATTCTGGTAGCCGAGGCTGGTCACTTCGATGGAACTGTCAGGCCCGCTGACTGTCATGGAGAATTTACCGTCGATGTCGGTCATGGTGCCGTTATCGGTGCCCTTTTCAATAACGGCGGCACCGGGGACGGCAAAACCGTCTTTGTCACGTACCGTGCCCCTGATTTCTGGCTGCCTGGCCTTGGAGATGTAGATTTGTGTCCCTGCTATCCTGAATGACACGCCTATCGGTGTGAACAGGGCTTTGCAGGTGTTCTCGATGGTTTCCCGGGTTACGGCAATGCTTACCCGTGTGGAATAATCGATTTCTTTGTTGACAAAGAGATACGGAGATTGCTCCTCGATTGCGTCAATTGCCGTTTCAAGCGTGACGTTGTCGAGCTTCAGCGTTATCTTCACGTCTTCCTGCGGCCTGGCATAAATGTCGGCCGCAAAGAAAGATATGAGAATAATACAGAGCAGTCTGCCGTGTTGCAGAATACTGAGTTTATTCATATTTTTGTAAAATAATTGGTGATAAGTCTTTAGTGTGATTATCGGCTTATTGCGCGGCCTGCGGATGTACCAGATCTGCAGGCTTTTTTGGCCGTTTGGTCTCTTGTTTACGAAGGTGTCATGTCATGGCTTTCAGTTTTAGTGTCAGATTAATCAGTGGTGTTTTGCGGTATAGGTTTACCTTATGTATATCGTACCGTTCATGCGGTCTCTGCTGTATGTGAAATCCGCCCCGTTCGCGATGACCTCGAAAGCATTGTCTATACCGTCGCTCACGCGTATCTTTGCGTTGGCGAAGACCTGTCCCGAAGGCACTTCACATTCAACGATGATTCTGACGCCGAAGGCCATCTCGAGCTTTTTCATGAGCATGCCGAAATCAAGCCCTCCTATATCCAGTACGCCTTCCATCCAGCGTATGTCCCTGGAGGCATCATATTTCTTGAGTATCATCTGATTTTTGACAAGAGTAACCTTTTCGTTCGGGTGCATGACAATGTGTCCTCCCGGAATAAGGGAGCTGGAGAGCCTGACCGAGCCTTCGATGAGGGAAGTTGTGAACGCTCCTGCTTCTTTGTCTGCATTGACATTGAACTCGGTACCGAGAACTTCTATGTCAGATGCGAATGTCTTTACGACAAACGGTTGCTTTTCATTATGAGCCACATCGAAATAGGCTTCTCCTTCAAGATGAACTTCTCTGCGGTCACTGGCAAATGCCATAGGATATTGCAGCCTTGCTCCTGCATTGAGTTTTATCACTGTCCCGTCGGAAAGCGTATAGTCCAGTCTTTGTCCGGCAGGAACGGAAATCGTGTTCATGGTGTCTGCAAAACGCTCCTCATACCTGTCGCTTATCAGGTTCAGCCCTAAAATGCAGAACAGTGCCACCACTGCCGCATTGCCGAGTCCGAGCAGCATATATTTGACGGCACTTCTCCTCTTTACGGCAGATTCCGGCATGCGGTTTTCAAACAGTTCTATCGGGGCATCCATAAGAAACGCTTCGTGAAGCCCGCGTGCATCAAGGTATTTCTTCTTGTTTTCATCGTTTGCTTTAAGCCACTCACATATTCTGGCCTCTTCTTCGGCTGTAGCCAGGTTGTTGAAAGACTTGAACAGAAGTTCAGTGTCCACTTCTTTGCCGTTATTTATATGCTTTTTGTTCATTGCAGGTTGTTTTTAGCTGTTTTGTAAGGTCTGTTCTTATATTAAGACAATCGAAACCGGAAAATTGTGAGTAAAAATTTAACTTTTTTCTTTAAGCTGGCTGCTCCATGCTTTATTTCGCTATCTTTGTCTGCCGAAGATAGCCGTTGCTGTGGGAAAAAGTGAAAAACATATCATAACCGCGAATGAGATTCTTTCCATATTCGAGGAAAGAGGCCGCTATCTTGCTTTGGCGAACAGCTATGTCAAAGATTTCTCAACAGCAGAAGAAATAGTGCAGCAGTGCATATTCGGCCTTGTGCAGGCGAAGGAAAGCCAGTATGTCTACGACCCTAAGGCCTTCTTTGCATCTTCCGTCAGGAACAGGTGCCTGAATTATCTGAAGCGTAAAAGCCGGGAATGCTCTATAGATGACGGCAGCGGACTTAAAGAACGCATAGACCTGGAAATAGGCTGGCTGGAGTCCGGAGCCGGCACAGAAGAGTCGCTCACCGATTTTCCGGAGCTTCTCAAAAAGGCCAGGGAACAGATGCACGCGCTTACATACGATGTGTTTATGGCCAAGCGCCTTGACAGGATGTCATATAAAGAGATAAGCCGGATGTTCCGGATTTCTGAAAGCCGGGTACACTATGAGATGCACAGGGCAGCCGGGATTTTCAGGAAGGTGTTCAGTGACTACGGACTTTTGCTTTTATTTTCATGTATGATGCTCATGTCTTTATGATGCATTTGTGCGCAGGAGGAAACGTTATGGAAACAGAAAATCATGAATAAACGTGAATACATGCAGGCCAACAAGGATTGGCTGGAGGCGAAAGCCAAGGAGGACGGGGTCATGGCCCTTCCCGGAGGTATATATTATAAGGTGATGAACGAAGGGAAAAATGACGGTGTGCATCCCGGTCCCCGCAGCGTCGTCACAGTCCATTACACAGGACGGACAATAGATGGCCGGCAATTCGACAGCAGTCTCGGAGGGATACCGATGGCGTTCCGTCTGAACGAACTGATAGAGGGCTGGACTGTCGCGATTCAGAATATGTGCGTGGGGGACAAATGGGAAGTTTATATTCCTGCGGAAATGGGATACGGAAAGTTCTCGCAGCCTGGCATTCCGGGCGGTTCGACGCTGGTGTTCGAGATTGAATTGTTCTCGATTGCATAGGCGGGGATGGCTGCTGATGCTTACAGGAGATTTATTTATAGAAGGATATGGAGAAGGATGCAATTTTTGAAATGGCGGAAAGGTACGTCAAGTCTACGGCGAGATCCGTGTTTCTTACAGGAAAGGCCGGAACTGGCAAGACTACATTTCTGAAATATATTACAAGGACTGCTTCCAAGAGGTTTGTTGTCCTTGCGCCTACGGGAGTGGCGGCAGTAAATGCCGGAGGCTCTACGATTCATTCATTCTTTCAGTTGCCCCTGTGTCCGTATCTTCCCGATGTCAAGGAACTGGTCACAGAGTACCAGCTTCCGGAAAAATATTCCGGCCTGCGCAAGGAGCGAATCAAAATCATACGGACACTGGACCTCCTGATAATCGATGAAATATCCATGGTCAGGGCTGATCTTATGGATGCCGTGGACATGACACTGCGGAGATACCGCCGGAATGACAGTCCCTTCGGAGGAGTGCAGCTGCTTATGATAGGAGATGCTCAGCAATTGTCGCCGGTCGTCAGGGATGAGGACAGGAAATATATGGAGCAAGTCTATCCTTCACCCTATTTCTTTCACTCAAAGGCTTTGCAGAAACTGCAATATGTCACCATAGAATTCGAGAAAGTGTATCGTCAGAAAGACCGGGAGTTCCTTGAAATCCTCAATGCGGTAAGGGAGAACCGTGTCACGCGTGAAACACTTGAGGTGCTGAATTCGAGAGTCATGCCCGGAACTGACAGGGATAAAGGAGCCCCGGACAGCGGCGATGACAGTGCTGAACCGATACGCCTTACGACGCACAACCGTCTGGCAGATGCCGTGAACAGCAGAAAACTTGAGGCCCTTCCCGGAGATGAATACCAGTTTGAGGCAGAGGTCGAGGGGGACTTTCCCGAAACAAGCTATCCGGCGGAATATGTGCTTACTCTGAAAAAAGGTGCGCAGGTGATGTTTCTCAGGAATGATCCTGACGGCATGTTCTTCAATGGAAAGATAGGAAAGGTTGAGTCTGTGGAGCCGGACGGAAAAATCATGGTTTCGGACACTGACGGAAATCTGATGCCGGTAGTGCAGGCGGAATGGGAAAATGTAAAGTACGCCATTGACGCGGAATCAGGTGAAATCAGACAAAATACGGCTGGGGTGTTCCGGCAGATTCCTCTCAGGGTAGCCTGGGCAATCACAATACACAAGAGCCAGGGATTGACATTTGACAGGGTGATTATAGATGCCGGGGCAGCATTTGCATTCGGACAGGTATATGTGGCGCTTTCGAGATGCCGTACACTTGACGGTATCACGCTTGAGTCTCCGATCAGGCCGGCTGCCATCTGCTCTGATGCATACGTGGCGGAGTTCAATGCTGCGATGCCGTCTTCGGAAACTTTGCTCAGCAATCTTGAAAAAGAAGAAAAGGACTGGTATTTCAGTCTTCTTAGGGAGATATTTTCATTCAGTTCCGTAGGACGTGGAATGGGGTGGCTGATGAAAGTATGGAGAGAGCGTCTGCTCAATCTGTATCCTGCGGAATACCGTGAATTGGAGGAAAAAGACCGCATTCTGTCTGGAATGAAAGCGACAGGACGTACTTTTAATGCACAGCTTGCCAGGATTGAGGAGGCGGAAGTGACCGACACCGGGTTTCTCAGCGAAAGGCTCGGCAAGGCTGCTGGATATTTCAGTCCATTGCTGGATGACATAAGATCCTGCTGTGCCAGGATTCTGTCTCTCGGGATAGACAATAAAGAAACGGCCAAAAAAGCAAAAGATGCCGGAGATGAACTTCTTCTGTGCCTTGACATATCGTGCCGGACAATGGAGATGATAAAGGAAAAGGGGTTTTCGGCGGAAGGATATTCCTCGGTCAGGACGGAGTGCATGCTGGAGGACAGGCGCAAGTCAAAGACTAAGAGACTGAAGAAGCTGGTCAGGAAGGAAGGGGAGGAAAGCGTTGTGAATGAAAGTCTTAGGGAGAAACTTACGGAGTGGCGCACAAAACGCTTCAAGGCCGACAATGTCCCGGCCTACACAATCATGCACCAGAGCACCTTGCTTGAGATTGCTGCTGTTGCTCCTGAGACTATGGAAGGTCTGCTTGGCATCAAAGGCTTCGGCAAGGCCAAATTTGAGAAATATGGAGAGGAAATACTTGAAATATGCAGAAACAGCAAAGTGAAAAATGAATAATAAGTTTATGGGAAGGAGATTATGTTATTGCATGGCCGGGCTTTCCGCTGTGCCGGCATTTGCGCAGACTGCATTTGCGCAGACAGGTGACAGACCTAATATTCTTTTTATTTTAAGTGATGACCACACCTCGCAGACATGGGGAATATACGGCGGTATTCTTGGAAACTACGCCCAGAATGAAAATATAACGAGGCTGGCATCTGAGGGTGTCGTCCTGGACAATTGCTTCTGTACCAATTCAATATCAACACCGAGCCGTGCGTCTATATTGACAGGGCGCTATAGTCATGCAAATGGCGTGTACACTTTGGATGACTCCCTGGATGTCAGTCTGCCTACAATAGCAAAAGTGCTGCAGGAGCAAGGCTATAATACAGGATTGGCGGGGAAATGGCATCTTAGGTCGCAGCCGCAGGGATTTGACTGGTATTCCGTATTCCACGACCAGGGAGAGTACCGTGACCCTACTTTCAAGAACAGCACAGACCCTTGGCCGGGTGAGAACCGGAATTTCGGTGAAAGGGTCCATGGCTTCTCAACGGATATCGTGACCGCAAAGGCCATAGAATGGATGAAGGCCCAGCCGGAAGACGAGCCGTTTCTGATGTGCTGTCATTTCAAGGCGACCCATGAACCGTATGATTTTCCGGAAAGGATGAGGCATCTGTATGACGGAGTCGTGTTTCCTGAGCCGGAGAACCTGTACGACTGGGGTCCGGAGACAAACGGGCGGACATTCGAGGGGCAGAAGCTCGAGACCATTGCCAGGAATTGGATGTGGGCCTCAGAAGATCCTGACAGC
>CAMWUW010000060.1 GCA_947177525.1 uncultured Bacteroidales bacterium
CATTGATTTTGTTTTACCGGCATGGATTTCAGGAATCCCCTCCCCCGGACTTGCAATATAAAATTTAAAGTATATATTTGTAATATCAAAAAACAAATGTGAAACACTTACTTCTTTCAGACATGAACCATAAGATAAAAAGGCTGCTGGACAAGTCGGTCCTTCTTATAAAATTACATCTCATCAACCCGTTCCGGAGACCAAGGAGCAGACGCCATGCAATGCGAATAAAATACCTGCACAACTATCTGAAATTTTATGTCTCTGCAGCCGACAGCGTCAGCAGCACGACAGTATGCCGTGATGCAGAAGACAAGATATTCTCTATATGGCTCCAAGGGGAAGAGAACGCTCCTGAGATAATAAAGGCATGTTTCAGAAGCATGCGTGCCAACTTCAGCCAGGAGCTCGTTGTACTTGACTCGAATACACTTCAGGAGTACATCGATCTTCCGGACTTCATAATGGAAAAATACAGGAAGGGGAAAATATCACATGCACACTTTTCGGACATCTGCCGCGTGGAGCTCCTGCACAAATACGGAGGACTCTGGATTGATGCCACCTGCTTTGCCACAGGTCCCATACCGCAAGAGATAATAGATGAGGATTTCCTCATGACCAGGACAAGGCCAGGAGACGCCTTCAGCTACAGCTTTATACAGAACTGCTTCATACGTGCCCGAAAAGGCTCATGGCTTCTGGAGGCATGGAGGGCCATGATGCTTGAATATTGGAAACACGAAAACAAGGTGGCGGACTACTTTGTGCACCAATGCCTTTTCGAAGCCCTTGTGACGGAAAATCCTAAAGCCGCCATGCTGTTCTCCCAAATGCCGGATATATGGCAAGGTTACTCACATGCCTTGTGGTGGGGCTATGCCGACAAGCCATTCGACATGGAAGAATTCAAAAGGATTACGGGAGACTTTTTCTTCCAGAAGATAGGAAGAAAGACAAAAGCCGCTTCACAACCGCTCAAAGGCAGTTTTGCAGAAGCAATGATCAAAACATCCTTCTCTGCTTGAATATCCAGAAGATAACAAAGAAAGACAGCAGCATCAGAGCCACTATTATGAACCATGCCCATCCGGAATCCGCAATGAAGTTTCCGAAGCTGACGTTCATTCCGAAGAAGCTGGCTATCAGGGTAGGCGGCATCAGCATCAGTGACACTAAGGTGAAGACCTTCATTATCTTGTTCTGGTCGAGGTTGATGATACCGATTACCGTATTCTGAAGATACTCCAGACGCTCGAAGCTGAAGTTGGTATGATTGATCAGGGATGCAATATCTTTCAGAAGCACATTGAATTTCGGATGCAGTTCCTCCGGATATTTCGTGCTTTTGAGAATGCTGGAGACCATGCGCTGCTTGTCCACAATATTTTCCCTTATGAGCATGGTGTTGTCCTGCAGCTGGTTGATGTCAATGAGGAATTCTTCGCTGATGTCCTCGCCGAGACTCAGTTTTTTGTTATACTGCGCAATTTCCTTTGACACAAGCTCAACCATATCGGCATCAAGGTCAATACGCTGCTCAAGTATGCTCACAAAAACGATGTAGCCGGAACCGTACATTTTCGGGAAGGCCAGGATACGCCTCTGCAAGTCGGTAAAGCTCCTGAGAGGGCATTCCCTCAAAGTTGTGAGCACCTGCCCTGCAAGTATGAATGAAACAGTCTCCATAGAATATTCCTCCGGCCCCGGAATAAGGAAGCTGGTATTTGCGAAAATCGCCTGGTCAGTCTCGGAAAAGCGTGAAGAGCTCTCGATTTCCTCAGCCTGGGCACGGCTCTGGATTGTAGTGCCGAGAAAAGCCTCCGCCGCCCTCTTTTCGTCACCGGAAGGAGAGAACAGGTCAATCCAGACAACATTTTCACGGCTTATATTTGCGAAATCATCCGCAGAACGGGAAACGGACATCTGGCCGTCTTCCTTGTAGAATATCTCTATCATGCTGCACCTCCCTTGTTTTGTAGATTATAGAGCAAGCTTCAGACCTGTTCCTGCGCAAAGGTGCAAAAGTATCTATTTTTTCCAAATCCGCCAAATTAATCTATAAAAGGAAGGCATCTTGAATCTTCAAGAAGGTCATCCCTTGAACTCCTGCCTGTTGACAATCGATCTTCCGAGCGTCAGTTCATCGGCATATTCAAGATCATCACCGAAGCCAAGCCCGCGTGCAAGCGATGAGACACGTATGCCGAAGCGGGAAATCTGGCGGTATATATAAAAGGAAGTGGTCTCCCCTTCCACATCACCGCTCAGGGCAAGTATGACCTCAACACCCGATGCATCCTCACCACAGCCGGAAAGTTCAGAAACAAGTCCGGAAACTCTTGCGGCAAGCTCACGTATGGTCAGGTCTGACGGTCCGACGCCGTTGATTGGCGATATTATGCCTCCGAGCACATGGTATACCCCATGATACTGGCCTGTATTCTCAATGCTCATCACGTCACGCACACTCTCCACCACACAGATTGTCCTGCTGTCCCTGGAACGGTCGGAGCAGATGGTGCATGTGTCTTCATCTGAAATCATCATGCATGTACGGCAATACTTGACCTCATCCCTCAGACGGGCAACGGCTGAAGTAAAATGGTGCACATTCTCCACGGGCTGCTTCAGCAGGTGAAGAGCCAGGCGCAAGGCACTCCTGCGTCCTATTCCAGGCAGAGAGCTGATGGCGTCGACTGCATCTTCCAGCAGAGCCGACGGGTAGTTTTCCTTATATGCCATAACAAGATGTCATTTCGAATGATAATAAACAAGTCTGTCAATCGGAGCCTGGATGAAATCAGTGAATTCAAGCCCAAAGGATGCCCCCGCCTTTTCAATGACTTCCCGGCACGCAATACCGAAAGAGCCGCATACTCCCACGCGCTTGCAGCCATATCTGGAAAGCGAGCGTTCAATGAAGGCCCTCACGTTATTCTCCACAAGAGCAGCCGCATAAGGCTCATCCAGATGCATGGTCACAAACGGGGCGAAAGATGCCATATATGCAGACGGCTTCTCTCCTTTATATATATTGTGCACGGCGGAGGCGTAGGTCACGTCAGGGAAGGCCCTGCTGAACTCCGAGGCAAGAGAGCGTGGCACAAGTTCCTTGAAATAATCAGCAAGGAACATTCTGCCCAAAGAAGCCGCACTGCCCTCGTCACCAAGTACAAAGCCTCCCGGACGGTAGCATTTCACTACGGAACTCCCGTCGTACAGGCAGCTGTTGGAGCCTGTACCCATTATGGCGGCCACCCCTTCCGAATCCCCGAAGAGCGCCCTTGCCGCAGCAATGAGGTCTGAGGCAAATTCCATGACGGAAGCATTCCTGAAATGTCCGGAAAAGGCCGAGACCAGGGCTGGAGGAGGAGTCTCAGAAACAAGTCCTGCCGCGTAGAAGTATATTTCACTTATCCTGTCCGCACAACTGCAGCCGAAATTTGACGGTATCTCTTCAATCATGCGGCAGAGTGAGCCGGCATCCATAGTGGCTGCATTGAACCCGTCAGTGCGGAACTTGCGGCACTGATGCCCATCATCGCCAGGTCTTCCGGCACACAGGCACCAGTCAGTTTTTGTGGCACCGCTTTCAACAATCAGTATCATAATGCGTCCGCATATTTGCCGTGCCGTTTCCAATGCACCAATCCATAGGCGGCAGCAACGGTATAAAACAAATAAAGAGCAGCCATCCACCAGAGTCCCTGGCACGCACAAAGCACGGCACATACAAAGTCGGCGGCAATCCATATATACCACTGTTCCAGATAGGAACGTCCAAGCCACCATGTGGCGACGGCACTGAGCACAGCGACAGAAGAATCCATAAAAGACATCGGATTCTCAAATTTCTCCATCACAACGGAAAGGAGGGCCGTACCAAGGACAGCAGCGGCCGCACTTATGGCCAAGACCGGAAGTCCAATACGGTTAAGGCATATCAGGTCACCGGAGGCGGCAGAATCAGCGCCGGATTTCTCCTTCACGCTCTTTTTCGTCTTTCTCCACTGCCACAATCCCCAGAAAGACATGAAAAAATAATAGGCATTCAATCCGAAAGAGGCGTAAAGCCCCTCTCGGAAGAATACCCACATAGCTGCTGCAGCCGTAAGTACACCGACGGCCCACATGAGATTTTTCTGGCGTATCTCAAGAACAATATACACGACTCCCGTAACGAGAGTGAATATCTGCATCAATGTATCCGGCGTGACCATCTGAAATGTATCAGAGCACCTCTATAAGTTCAACGACAAATTTAAGCGCAGAATATGGAGGGATTGCCCCAGGCGCCCCCTGCTCTCCGTATGCAAGGTCATAAGGAATCGCAAACTCATACTTTGAGCCTTCGGACATAAGCTGCACGCCCTCTGTCCAGCCGCGTATAACCTGGTTCAGTCCGAAGACAGCAGGCTCGTTGCGGTCATAGGAACTGTCGAATTTCTCACCGTTCGGAAGCGTTCCCTCATAATGGCACTTGACCTTTGAAGAAGCAGACGGCTTCTTTCCCGTACCCTCGGCAAGCACCCTGTACTGCAGTCCGCTCGGAAGGACCACAACGCCCTCTTTGGCAGCATTCATTTTCAGGAAAGCCTCACCTTCCTCACGCATGGCAGCACCCAATGCCTCTTTCCTTGCATTCTGCTCTGCTTCGAGAGCTGCAAAATACTTGTCGAGAAGCTGCCCTGCCTCCTGAAAAGACACTGCCGGCTCCTGTCCGGAAAGCACAGCCTTGAAACCGGCTGCAAAATCATCATAATTGACTTCCTTTATTCCGGAAGAAAGCATATTGTGGGCAATGCTCATGCCCAGTGCATAACTGTTTTTGTCCATTTTCTTATTGTTTGTAAAAATTCAATCATATATTCCGGCGCATCAGCGCACACAAGAATGCAAAGGTAACAAAAAATGTCAGTTTCAGAACTTCCTCGGATGATGCTCCAGGACATTCCTCTGCCATGAGCTTGCCTCGACATGCGTATATATTTCCGTCGTCACAATGCTTTCATGCCCGAGCATCTCCTGCACCACACGAAGGTCCGCACCGTTTTCTATAAGGTGCGTCGCAAAGGAATGGCGGAAAGTATGGGGTGATATTTCCTTGGATATGCCTGCAGCAAGAGCCTGCTTTTTCACAATGTTGAAAATAGAGACACGGCTCATTGCCTTGCCGAGCCTGCTGAGGAAGAGAATGTCATCCGAGGCAGTGTCACGCGGCTCGGGGCGTACCTGGAGATAAGAGGCCACGGCATCTGCCGCAACATCTCCGAGCGGAACAATCCTCTCCTTGTTGCCCTTGCCTATTATACGGACAAAGCCATCCTCGAAGTAAAGTCCCGAAACGGTAAGGGCCGCGGCTTCCGACACCCGCAGGCCGCAGCCGTAGAGGATTTCCAATATGGCCCTGTCCCTTGTCCCCTGCCACGAAGACAAAGGCACGGAGTCCATGATCCGCACAATCTCTTCAACAGAAAGCACATCAGGAAGATAGCGGCCGAGCTTGGGCGAATCCACTTTGTCGCAAGGATTCTCAGCCATCAGTCCTTCAAGGACAAGCCACGAACAGAAGGAACGCATGGAGCTGAGAATCCTGGCCTGCGAGCGTTTGGAAATGTCCTCACGGCTTCTCATGTATTCTTCCACAGTCTCTGCGGATATCGTATCGGCGGGAGCATCATGCCAAGACAGAAACGCCTCCACATCAGAACAATACGATGCCACAGTATTTTGTGACATCGCACGTTCTATCCTCAGATAGCTTCTATAGTCTTTAAGCAGCTGCAAGACAGGCACAGTCTAAAGTACAGAATACTTTCTGCCGTATTCCATCATCTGGCCGAGATAATCATCGCAGTAAACCACCTCATAATCAACCACTTTTCCATGTTTCAGGACAGGCACGATATCAGGATTCACAAAACCTCCGTAAGGCTTGAGGCCCAGGGCATCATACCTCTCACGCACTTCCCTGTGCAGTTCCGGGTCGATGTTCACGGCATATTTCTCCACCAGAGCCTTTCCGGCCTCATAGTCTCCCTCGGACTTGATGCGCTGCACTTCGGCAAGCAGTTCCCCGAAAAGTCCACGGAGAGCAGGATAATCATTTACCACAAAATAGGTTTTGCCGTCGCGCACCTTCTTTTCTATCACATTGTCTTTCCTGCCATGCTCATAGCACCAGTCCGCTATCAGCTTGCGGTTCTGCATGTGTGCCTCAGTGTTCTGGCGTCCCAACTCAACACGGTTGAACTGTACAAGCGAGCCGTTCCTTATATAATTGGAGTACTGGGCCTTATACGCCTCCATATCAGGCAGTATGCCAAGTTCGACAAGCTTAGGGTCGGCCATATAATAAAGTCCGAAGAGGTCGGCCCTGGTCTCTTCCAGAGCGGAACTATACTCACCGAGGGCGTTCTGAGGAGTGCCGGGGAGCAATTGTCCCGAACCGTGGCCGAGACATTCATGAAGGTCGGTATGCACCTCGTCAGTAACGGAGAGATATTTCTTGGCGGCTGCAATCTCCTCTTCAGACCAGGCGAATTCGGTCAGAGTACTCTTCGGGGATTCCCTTGAGGCGAGATCGTATGCGTGAGTTATATTTGCAATTGTCACGGATTTGGAGCCATAGTCCTTCCTTATCCAGTCCGCATTCGGAAGGTTGATTCCGATAGGAGTCGCAGGATAACAGTCACCCGCAAGGGCCACCGCATTGATTACTTTCGCGGAAACTCCCTTGACCACCGGCTTTCTGAATCTCGGGTCAACAGGAGAATTGTCTTCGAACCATTGTGCATTGGCACTTATTATTTCTGTTCTTTCGGAAGCCTCGTGATCCTTTATGTTGACAAGTCCCTCCCATGTGGCCTTGCGTCCGAGAGGGTCATTGTAATCTTCTATGAAACCGTTTACGAAATCCACTGTGCCGAGAGTATCCTGAAGCCATTCGATATTATATTCATCCCACAGCTTCAGCTCACCGGTCCTGTAGTACTCGACAAGTGAAGCGATATATCTTCTCTGGGCATCGTTCTCTGCCACAGCGGCAGCCTTCTCCAGTTCTTCGGAAATTTTTGCAAGGGCAGATCCGTAAAGTCCGTCTGTTTTATATACATCTTCCCGGATTGTTCCGTCCGGGCCTTTGACCAATTTGCTGTTCAGACCGTATGAAACAGGTGTAGGGTCAGCCGGATCCGCCATGTCGGCGTAGAATTTCTCTACCTCGGCACGCGTGACACCGTCATAAAAGTTCACTGCAGACTCAGCCACAATGTCTCCTGAAGCATTGGTGGACTTGCGCTGGGCCATAAATGCCGGGTCATATATCACACGAAGAAGTTCTCCGCATTTTTCACCGTCACCGACAGCCTCCATAAGACTGCGGAAATATGCCTCCGGACATTGCGGGACAAATTTGTCCTCAGCATAATGATGATGGATTCCGTTGCTGAAGAACACTCTTTTGGCGTAGGTCATGAACTGCCCGAATTCATCTGAGGTGCGGTCCCCCTCATAATTCTCTATAATGTTTTCGAGGACCCTTCTCACCGGCAGATTATATCTGCAGTTCTGGTCCCAGATTATGTCCCTGCCGTATTTTGCCGCCTCACACAGATGATAGACATACTCTTTCTGTGCCAGGGTCAGATTTTCCCATCCGGGGATACGGTACCTCATTATCTTAAGGTCGGCGAATTCGTCTATGAGATATTTGAATTCACCGTTCCGGGCCGCTTTGTCAGAACAAGACACCAAGGCTGCGGCCAAGCCAGCAATCATTGCCATTCTTAATTTGAATTTCATATTTATTATACTTTAAATTCATCCATTTACCGGACTTGCAAAGTTAACTAATTTTCAGAAAAACATCTATCTTTGTAAGATGTTCCAAACAGAGACCACAAGATGAAGACAACAATAAAATCATCAATCAGAAAGACCGTCTCCCTGCTCGCCGCAGCCATTGCCGCGATGTCGTGCATCACGCAATGGGAAGACAGCACCAGATTCGGCAATATGCCGGACGGAAAGCCGGATGCAGGCCGTGTCCCGACTCAGGAGACAAGGAAAGTCCTGCTCTTATATTCCGCCGGATACAATTCACTCAGGCCCTATCTCATACAGAATATGGAAGACCTCAAGAAAGGCTGGCTTCCGGGAAACCGGCGCAACGAAGACGTGCTTCTGGTATATTCGCATCTGCCTGTGTCAACCGGCAATTATAATGTTCCGTCGTCACCGGTCCTTATGCAGATTTATTGTGACGGCAGCGGGCAGGTTGTCACGGATACGCTTGTGACATATCCGGAGAACACGATATCATCCTCAGCGCAGACGCTCTGCGAAGTGCTGTCATTTGTACACGACACATTTCCGGCAAAAGGCTACGGTCTGCTGTTCTCGTCACATGCAACAGGGTATCTTCCCGCAGGATTTTATTCCAATCCAAACGGCTATGTCTATCACGAGAGGCAGCGTGGACAGTGCCAAGGGCAGCAGGCACAATGGCAGTACGGCAGCGCGGAACCTGTGCCGTACATTGACATTTTCAGAGACCCGTCTCTTCCGGCAGTCAAAAGCATAGGCCAGGACAGGGTGAGAAACCTGTCATACGAAATGGAGATCAAAGATTTTGCAGAAGCCATACCAATGTATCTGGACTATATAATGTTCGACGCCTGTCTCATGGGAGGGATAGAAGTGGCATACGAACTTAAGGACAAGTGCGGACAGATAGGATTCTCGCAGGCCGAAGTGCTTGCCGAGGGCTTTGACTATACGGCCTTGGCCACGCATCTTCTGAAGAGCAGGATTCCTGATCCACAGAAAGTATGCGAAGACTATTTTACAAGATATGACATGCAGAGCGGCCTTAACAGGTCGGCCACCATTTCTCTTGTTGACTGCAGCGAACTGGAGCCTCTTGCCGTGATATGCAGGCGGCTGTTCAGCAAATACAGGACAGGCCTGGACGGGGCCCTTCCATCGAACGTGCAGAGATTCTACAGATACAGCTACCATTGGTTTTACGACCTGTACAGTATCGTTGCAGAAGCAGGGGCAAATGCGGAAGAACTGGAGGAGCTGCAGCATGCAATGGACAGATGCGTAAAGTACAAGGCAGCGACTCCGTCGTTCATAACAAACTCCCACAATGACGGAGGCTTTGTGATAAATGTCCACTCCGGACTCACGATGTATCTCCCTTCGGACGGGAATGTGCAGCTTGACAGATATTACCGCCAGCTCAAATGGAACAAGGACACTGGACTTGTGGAATAGGCAGGTACCGGCCAACTTATTGCCATCAATTTCAGCAAATTTCATACGGCGGTTTTGCATTTCCGGAAAATTGGCATATCTTTGCAGCCCCATAAAAAGCCGTGTGCTTTTTGGTGCAATGGGGTCCGGACATGTTCCGGACTGAGTAACACATTTTAACATCAAACAAACAATGAAACACATTGAACTCAACGGCCAGCTCCGTCAGGCAGGCAACAAGGCAGCTGTAAAGGCTGTACGCAAAGAGGGCAACGTCCCTTGCAACATCTATGGACTCGGAATGGAGAATGTCCTTTTCAGCGTAAGCTCAAAGGATCTCAAGAACATCACCCACACTCCGAACTCATATATCATCGACCTCAGCCTTGACAACGGCCAGAAATATTTCGCGGTTCTCCACGAGGTTCAGTATCACCCTGTGACCGACGAGGCAATTCACGTTGACCTCCTTGCAGTATGCGAGAGCAAGCCTGTGACAATTGACATCCCTGTAAAGGTTACCGGACACTCTGAGGGTGTGAAACTCGGAGGAAAACTCCTCGTCTCAAGCCGCAAGCTCCGCGTAAGCGCAATGATGAACAACCTTCCTGACGTTCTTGAGGTAGATTCTACCCACCTTATGATCGGCAAGCAGATCGTTGCCGGAGACCTCAGCTACGAAGGTGTCACCATCGTGTCTCCTAAGGCTACCATCATCTGCTCAGTACGTCCTACACGTGCAACACAGCAGGCAAAGATGGAGCAGGGAAAGTAATCTGACCCGGCATGAACTACTTGGTTGTAGGTCTGGGAAACATTGGCGCCGAATATGCCGAAACCAGACACAACATGGGATTTATGGTATTGGATGCCTGGGCACAGGCATCCAATATTGTTTTTGAGTCAGGACGCTATGGAAGCACGGCATCCGTTTCGTTCAAAGGCAGAAAGTTCATACTGCTCAAGCCGTCCACTTACATGAATCTAAGCGGGAAGGCTGTAAGGTACTGGATGAACGAGCTGAAAATCACAGCTGAAAATCTGATTGTAATATCAGACGACCTGAACATTCCGTTCGGGACTCTGAGGCTCAGGAAAAACGGAAGCGCAGGAGGCCACAACGGCCTGTCCAATATAAATGAGCTTATCGGCACGCAGGAATATGCAAGGATACGTGTAGGTATCGGAAACGATTTCGGCCGCGGACAGCAGGTCGGCTATGTACTCGGAAAGCTGAATGCAGAAGAGATGGAGCAGATGAAAGAGATTTGTTCCAGGGCAATAGACGGAGTCAAGGCCTGGGCCACAATCGGCCCCGACAGGGCAATGAATCAGGTCAATACAAAGTCCAAACAAGCATAGAATCAACTTATTGGAAGAAAAAACAATTATTCGGAATCAAAAATTTGTTTTTTTGAAAGAGTTTCCATAACTTGCCAAAACTTTTGACGATTATTGTTTAACGAACTATTAAAAACAAAATGAAAGAGCTTGTAGATCAGATCAAAGCAGAGTACGAGGTTTTCGCTCAGAACGCCGAGGCTCAGGTAGAGAAAGGCAACAAAGCTGCAGGTGCACGTGCCCGCAAAGCTGCCCTTAACATCATGAAGCTGATGAAGGATTTCAGAAAGGTCTCTGTAGAGTCTTCAAAATAATTCATCAACAAAAGAAAGATAATGCGAGGATGGCCGCAGATGCAGCTATCCTCGCATTGTCTTTGCCTTCACCTGCAAACTCCATTTCGAGACTCACCGGCAAAAGTATGTGTCAAATCTTTAGTAAAGCCCGAAATCCGGCATAGCTATACAAAGTCTGAACAGGATAGGAGCACCGGCAAAAGTATATTTAATTGTCCAAAGCGCGTAGAGTGCAATCCGAAACCTCTATGAGTTGCCTTCTGAACGACTTTGCCGGGCCTGTTCCAAGCATATATTTTCTGAAGCCTGAAGAGGAAGAACTGGCGTCAGCCCCCTCCCTCTCAAAGCAGCCCTGAAGTTCTTGATTTTGGGGCGGGGTGGACATTGGGCAGGATAAAGCCCTTGCAATCGGTTGATTCTCTTGCCGTCTTCAGGCAGTGGGAAAATTCCAGGTGGTTTCGGCCTACAGGTGTTCCAGGTCTGCATCGGGAGAGTGAGACCTGGAACGCTTTTAAAATTGTAATATATTAAATATCAGCATATTACGAAATTTACCCGTTCCAGGTATGCATTTTATATGTGACACCTGGAACACTCTAAAAACACAATAGACTGATTGACAACACATTACAAACAACAACCGTTCCAGGTCCTCCCACGAGAGTGTACACCTGTAACGGAATCGCGAGAAAATCGGTATCCTTAAATTTTGGCATACCTGCATTGTACATGATTAGGACACCTTTTCATAGAAATCCGTCGCCCCAATGCCATGGTGACATATAAGGTATAATTTGGTGGAGCAATCTAAACTGACAATGGTTCATCCGTGACATGTAAATAGCTGGCTCTCAGTCACATCCTATAAATCGCTGCCCCGAAAATAGGGCAGCGATTTATAGGAACCAGTTGACTTACAATGGATTACGCATCGCGCACTTACTGATTAGCCGGGCTCATTGATATTGAGGGGATGCAGGCGGATGGTGGCGGGATGCGTTTCTTGGCGTAAGGGTTGGTTATGGATGATAGGAATGCTGCCGATATAGAATCATGGCATCCGGAGAAAATTTAAATCAATTTCACGGCTCATCAAAAAAAAGAAAAGGAGCAGAAAGCATCTCTGCTTTGCCGCCCCTAAACGTGTACTAAAACCTAAACCTGACACATAGATGCAAGGCCAGCTGGAAACGTTGCATATATTTTCCAAAAAATGCATATATTTTTTCCGCCGCTGCACCAAAGCTGAATGCATTGCTACATTACAAGCTCAACGTTGTCAACCCAAAGAATATTTCCGACTCCTCCATAGAAAGCTTTTCCGCAGCTTGACAGAAAGTGGATCATCAGGTAATTAGGTTCAGTGCCGGATTCTGCCCATCCGTCTTCATGTACAACTACATTCTCACCTTTGCTGTTTATCGTATGGTACGCCCTCTCAGCATCATTTTTCAATCCCATATAGTCCTCATAACAAGAACTTGAGGTTATGTCCCCGTACAGTATCGGGACTTCGTGTCCGTTCACCCACTGAGGGATATTCTCAGTTATGCGCTCAATCCCGGTACCGACTCTGAGAGCATGGACAGTTCCATCGGCATCTTCCCATCTTTTCTGCAAAATGACAACAATCTCCGCCCAATCAGGAATACCCATATTCTTCAGTTTGGAAAAGCCCGTGCCCCTTATCACCTCATGGCCGACCTCTGCCTTATAGTCAAGCCTGAGGGCCTTCGGCGAACCTTTGAACGGTATTCCGTAAAGCACCTTCGCCATCGGATCCCTGGTGTCTCTGATGGGCTCACACAACTTTCCGATAAGCAGTGCACCCTGGCAGCACACATCCATATTGACGATACCCAATGCCTTCACTTCTTCAACATGCGTCTCAATGCGGGCACAATATCCGTCCCCACGCTTTTCCGGAAAAACAGTATTGTTCGTCTTCACGACTCCGGCCACTACAGCAAGCACATTATTAGTACGCCACATATAGCCTTCCGGTGCGCAGAATGGGGTTTTCCCGGTCTGCAAAGTCTGCCCGTCACCATAAAATTCATACAGGTACTTGGTTTTTCCTCCGATGACGGCAGACTCTTTAATCTCCCTGCGGCACCAGTGGTCAAATTTTCCATAGCTGTTTATCAGATTCACGACACTCTGCTGAGCATACCCCGGCACATGGCAGAACAAGGCTGCCGCCAAAGAAAAAACAAATAATCTTGTCCGTCTCATAAAAAATGTATAAATATGCAATCCTTTTGCAAATATAGCAAAAAGCTGAGAGCAGAAGCAAAGTTTACTTTGATTATGCCGAAGCGCAGGCGTATATATGTCCGTTAGGACAAATATAGCAAAAAGCTGAGAGCAGAAGCAAAGTTTTACTTTGATTATGCCGAAGCGCAGGCGTATATATGTCCGCCAGGACAAATATAGCAAAAAGCTGAGAGCAAACGTCAAGCTTGCTTGTAAGTTTGCCGAAGCGCAAGCGTATATATGTGCAAAGCACAAATATAGCAAAGCCGAAAGCAGAAGCAAATCCCGCCACGGCAAGCGGCGAAACCGCTCGGGCTAAGAGAAAGAACTTTTGCAGAAGCGCACCACGGTGATGATTTTATTAAAAACCGCAATACAAATTTTATGAAACACCAATTGCCCATTTTGACAATATTGCTATGCCTTATGTGCATCGTGACAACAGCCAGACCGGCAAAAAGCGGCCTCATAAATCTGCAGCAGCCGGACGGCAGCTCATTCGGAGCATACTTCCGCGGCGATGAGTTCATGAGAATAAAGACAACAACAGGAGGACATGCGATAATACAGGACACAGACGGCTGGTGGTGCTATGCACAATACGACAGCAACGGCGATGTCAGATGCAGCGGATTCCGTGTAGGAGACAAAACCCCTGCAGAAGTCCTTTCCGGCAGCCTCAGAATCCCATACGCAATACTGGCCGAAAAAGCTGAAGCCATGCGGAGCGTCAATGACGGGAGCACGGCAGCAATTATGGCAAGACAGATGAACGGTACACGCGCCGGCGGAGAGACACAAAACAGAAGACACGGCCTTGTTATCCTCGCCCAGTACCAGGACATAAAATTCAAGCATGACAAAAGCAGCTTCAGCAACATGCTGACAAAAGAAGGCTACAACGTAAACGGAGCCACCGGAAGCGCAAAAGAATATTTCGAAGGCCAGTTCGGCGAAGGCTTCGACTTTTCATTCACCGTAAGCGACATTGTCACCCTGAGCAAGGTAAGGTCATACTATGGTGGCAACGACAAATCCGGCCAGGACAAGAATGCAGCAGAAATGATTGCAGAAGCATGCCGCCTCGCCGATCCTGAAATAGACTTTTCCCTGTTTGACGATGACGGAGACGGAACAGTTGACAATGTATTCGTATTCTTTGCAGGAGGAGACGAGGCTGAGGGCGCAGGCGACGACTGCATCTGGTCACATGCATGGTACATCTACAGCGGCGCAGGAATCTCCCTCAGACTCGACGGGAAACGTATAGACAGATATGCATGCACCAGCGAACTTACATACAGCGGCCGCACACAGGTACTTGCCGGAATCGGCACATTCTGCCACGAATACAGCCATACATTCGGCCTTCCTGACCTGTACGACACTGATTATGACGAAGCAGGAGGCTGGGCTGCGGGCCTTTGGGGAAGCACATCGCTCATGGACAGCGGCAACCAGAACAACAACGGCAACACTCCGCCGTATTTCAATGCCATTGAAAGAGAAATCCTCGGCATAGGGGCACCTGTCATGATTGAAAGCGACGGTACATACGTGCTCGAACCTATAAGCCGGGGAGGGCAATATTTCAGGATGGACACAGACACTCCCGGAGAGTATTACCTCTTTGAGTGCAGGTCCAATGACAGCTGGGACGCCTACACCGGAGGCAGCGGAATGCTTGTATACCATATAGACAAGAGTTCCGGCTATATTGAAAGATGGACACACGAAAATACCGTCAATGCCTACAGCAGCCACCAATGCGCCGACCTTGTAGAGGCCGACGGCAGGGCGGATTCATTCACGGACCAATATCACTACCAGAGCCTCATGAGAAACAAAAAAGGCCTGTTTTTCCCTTACGGCAACACGACGTCACTGACTCCGCAAAGCAATCCGGGGCTCAGATTCTGGAGCGGGGCGGAAGGAGAGGCGTCCATCACTGACATCAGGCGCGACGGTGACAAAATCTTATTCAATGTCATCGGGTACGGTGAATCCACAACACCTCCGACAGCTGTAAACCTCAGCGCAGAGGCTTTTGCAGATGCAGCAGTCATCACATTTGAAAGCAGCAAGCCTTACAGCGGAGAAGCCACCGTCACATGGGGCCGCAGTTCACAAAACGCATACACGACAAAAGTAGCACCGCACCAGAAAGGGCACTATGCATTGTCACTTGAAAACCTGGCCCCGGGAAACAAGACCTATACAGTCTCCGTTCATTTCGAAATTGGAGAGACCAAAGGGGAAACAAAGGAGATTTCATTCATGACTACGAAAAATCCTCCTGTCAAATGGCCGCATATGTACCTCGGCAAGGCTTCGGACACAACGGAGGATTTCAGTGTCGGGACAAGAATACCGCTCCGGATATACAATGCTTCAGGGGCAGCCGAAATCAGATGGACTTTCAACGGAAGGGACATCGTGCCGGAACCTGACGGGCGGTTCACCATCACTGCCGGAGGCACTTTGAGAGCTTATGTCACATGGAAAGACGGAAGCACTGACATTATTGAAAAGAACATATCGACAGAAAGCGGAAAATGATGAAAAAAATAATCTTGATATTGTCTGCGGCGGCAATGGCCGCATCATGCGTAAAATATGATGTCACGGAAATTCTTCTCCAGAGGACAGACATCTCCCTGACATGGAAAGGCGAGCTCCAGATGAAGTACAACCCCAAGACATGCCAGCTCGGATACAACGCCGCATCAAACGAATACCGGGTCTACGACGACCGTCTCGGATACTGGTTCATCTTGAGATGCAGCGAAACTCCTTCGTATACAGGCCAGGTATTTAAGGCCGATGTGGAATGGACTACAGAAAATGACACAAAGATAGAGCGCAGCATAGAGTTCAAAGTGGAAAAAACCAATCGTGACGGATATATATGGCTTTGGAGCAAATCCAAAAAGATTGGTGCAGTCATACGGCAATTATAGCGATTTGATGGCTGGGGAATCGGAAATTTCTCGTGAATTTGGGGGATGTTTCCAATGCGGAACCCGGACTGGAATAAAAAAATACATTTATAAAATATTAAAGACATGAGAA
>CAMWUW010000061.1 GCA_947177525.1 uncultured Bacteroidales bacterium
TTTTAATTTCTATCTTCTTTACCTCGTTTTCTCTCTCAGTATTGTCAGTGAACTTACCGTTATTTCTCAAACGGGCTGCAAAGATACGCACTTTTTTTTTACCTCCAAATTTTTCTTGCATTTTTTTGCAAAAAAATCGCATTTTTCTTTTCTGCCACTATTTTTCATCCGCATCTGATACCTTATATAATAGAAAACGCAGTTTACCGGCATCTGAAAAAAAATCACTCAAGAACAACTGGTCCCAAACGAAAACCAGAAAAGAATAAACCATAAAAACAGACAATGGCAGCTATTACAATAAAAATTCATTATGTTTTGCCCCGCCCGCCCGATGGACTGGCTAAGCGGAGGCAAAACATAATGAAAGAAGTTACTTGACGTTTATCTTCTGCTATCAAACTTCGCAACTTTGAATTCACCCTCTTTCTTGTATTCCGGTGAAATTTGCTTTACGACCGGGGTTGTGCATGGAGAGGTCCAATTACATTCCGGTTGCAGAAATTTTTCTCTTCATGCGTGTCAGAGCCTCCAGATAATAGTAGTCTGCGTATGTCAGGGGGACATCTATCTCCGAGCCAAGAGGATATGCTCCGGTGCTGTGCATAAGGATGAACCCTCCGTTTTCCCCTGGCGTGGCCGTATATTTTTCTGAAGCGAGCGACCGTATCTGCTTTTCGGCAAAGTCCATGTATTTTCCGGCTTCACTTCCGTCTGCATATCCGCTGAGTTCAATAAGGGCTGAAGCCATGACAGCAGCAGCGGAGACATCACGCGGAGTATCAGGAATATCCGGCGAGTCATAATCCCAATATGGCACTCCGTCCTCCGGCATATTCTTGTGGTCCAGCAGGAAAGCCGCGATATGGCGTGCCTGCTGCAGATAGCGGTCATATCCTGTCAGACGGTACATGCATGTATATCCATACAATCCCCAAGCCTGTCCCCTGCTCCATGAAGAGTCATCGGAATATCCCTGATGTGTCTGCTTGATGTGCGGCATTCCCGTTTCTTTGTCATAGGAGACGACATGCCAGCAGCTGCCGTCCGGACGGTAATGATGTTCAAGGGTCTTGTCTGCGTGCGAGATACAGATTTCTTTCAGTGAACTGTCGCCGGAATGTTCCGCTGCCCACATGAGCAGTTCCAGATTCATCATGTTGTCAATGATGACGGGGTATTGCCACCTGTCGGTGCTGTGATCCCAGGAGCGGATAAGGCCGACAGAAGGGGTGAAGCGTGAGGCCAGGGAACGCGCTCCGGTGAGAAGCACTTCTTCATATTGTTCTTGCCCAGTCAGCCTAAGACCGTTGCCGAAACTGCAATAGAGCATAAATCCGACATCATGGTTGTCTGTCGTATATTTTTCCCGCTCGACGCGCGAAGTGAATTCCTTTGCATATTCAAGTATTTCAGGATTGCCTGTGTTCTCGTAGACATACCACAATGTGCCGGGAAAGAATCCGCTTGTCCACCAGCGCGAATCAGAGCCGACGTCCTCGCCGTTCTCCCAGGTACGCGGGAGCATTCCTTCCTGCCCGGCATATTTCCCGGCGAGCACAAGAGCCTGTCTTTCGGCATTGGCAAATGCCTCCTCGATTACGCATTCCATGGATTTTTCGTGTGAGCATCCCAGAGCCAGGGCCGACATGGCCAAGAATAAAAATGTTTTTCTCATATCAATATGTTTTCCACAAAAATAACTTAATAATGAATTCGAGATGGACTTATTTTATACATAAATGGTTCATTTTTGTGCAGTTTTCCTATATCTCCGTTCAAGTCTGTCCAATTGGAGGGCTGATGGAAATCAGATCTTGTCCTGACGGACAGATATATGCTTGTGCTTCGGCAAAAGTTCTTTAGCTTTGCTCAAGAGACTTCGTTGATTAGCAAACAAGTTTGATGCTCTGCTCTCAGCTTTTCGCTATATTTGCCCATAGGACATATATACGCTGGTGCTTCGGCAAAGCATTCAAACAAGTTTGATGTTTTGCTCTCAGCTTTTCGCTATATTTGTCTGATAGACATATATACGCCTGCGCTTCGGCAAAGCATTCAAGCAAGCTTGATGCTCTGCTCTCAGCTTTTCGCTATATTTGCAAATTGCTGTTGTTCGGACGGACTTTAATGCATATAAATTTAAACACCCTATTATAATGAAAGAAAAACAGACATCGCTCCCGGAGAATGCGCAGAGGGAGCTTAAGCCGGGAGAGGAGTACAGACCGCTGCTTTCACCGGAAAAGAATTATCCTGAAGTCACGCCATGGTCAGTCTGCCTGGGACTGCTGATGACAGTGCTGTTCTCTGCAGCTGCGGCATTCCTCGGACTGAAAGTGGGACAGGTATTTGAAGCGGCCATACCGATTGCAATCATAGCCGTCGGGCTTTCAAGCGGGCTCGGGCGCAAGAACTCCCTCGGGGAGAATGTGATGATACAGTCCATAGGCTCATGCTCGGGTGCGATTGTGGCAGGTGCAATCTTCACATTGCCGGCACTTTACATATTGCAGGACAAATATCCGGAGCTGACAGTAAACTTCACGAAGGTATTCTTCTCGTCACTTCTCGGAGGAATACTCGGCATCCTTTTCCTGATTCCGTTCAGGAAATATTTCGTGAAGGAAATGCATGGGAAATACCCTTTCCCTGAAGCGACTGCCACCACACAGGTACTCGTGAGCGGAGAGAGCGGTGGCAAAGGAGCCAAGACGCTGCTCATCAGCGGGCTTGTCGGAGGCCTCTATGACTTTATCGTCTCGACTTTCGGGCTTTGGGCTGAGACGATTTCTACTACAATGACATCATGGGGCGCGGCCGTAGCAGACAAGGCAAAGGTTGTGCTGAAACTCAACACCGGTGCAGCAGTCCTCGGACTGGGATACATAGTCGGCCTTAAATATGCCTTCATCATCTGCTGCGGAAGTTTCCTCGTATGGCTGGTAATCATACCTCTGATGAATCTTATTTGGGGAGGGCAGGTAATTGACCTGATGAACTCCGGCATCACTACTGCTGTCGGCGACATGTCTGCAGACCAGATATTCAGGGAGTATGCAAGACATATCGGCATCGGAGGAATCGCCACTGCAGGCATAATCGGAATAATAAAGTCTTTCGGGGTCATCAAGTCAGCCGTGGGACTCGCCACAAAGGAGTTCAGCCGCAAAAAGACCGGACAGGAAGAGGCTGTGGTCCGCACCCAGAGGGACATCTCCATGAAGATAGTCGTGGGCGGAATCGGCATTACCCTTGCCGCGATATTGCTTTTCTTTGCTTTCGGAGTTGTTGACAATATATGGCACGCCGTCATTGGAGTGCTCGTTGTCGGGGTCATTGCGTTCCTGTTCACGACAGTTGCAGCAAATGCAATCGCCATCGTAGGCTCCAACCCTGTCAGCGGAATGACACTGATGACGCTGATACTTGCATCACTTGTCATGGTTGCAGTCGGACTCAACGGCACCGCGGGAATGACGGCAGCACTCATCATCGGAGGAGTTGTATGTACGGCTCTTTCTGTAGCAGGCGCATTTGTCACAGACCTTAAGGTCGGGTACTGGATCGGCACAACACCGCAGAAGCAGGAGACATGGAAGTTCCTCGGCACTCTCGTTGCAGCTGCAACTGTAGGAGGCGTGATGATGGTCCTCAACAAAACATACGGATTCACTGGAGAGAATGCCCTGGTTGCACCTCAGGCAAACGCGATGGCAGCTGTAATCGAGCCGATGATGAACGGCGGCGGAGCACCATGGCTGCTTTATGGAATAGGAGCGGTCCTGGCAATTATCCTTACAATGTGCAAGGTGCCGGCCCTCGCTTTCGCCCTCGGAATGTTCATCCCTATCGACCTGAACCTGCCTCTTCTTGTCGGCGGAGCAATCTCATGGTATGTGGGAAGCCGCAGCAATGACAAGGAGCTGAATGCGGCACGTCAGGAGAAAGGCACTCTCATCGCTTCCGGATTCATTGCCGGAGGAGCACTCATGGGAGTGGTCAGCGCTATTCTCAGGTTTGCCAATGTGGACCTGTTCATGAAGCCGTCGCCGTGGACCGAGCCTGTTGCAATCATACCTTACATCGCTATCATAATTTTCATCATCCGGTCAGCACTGAAGGCTAAAAAGGACTAATGCACCTGTTCCTCTGCCTGCAAGCATTATCCTGATACAGACTCTACGGCTATACAGTTCCAGGAGTCCGGTCAGTTTCGGAACCAGAAAAGACCGGATGCTGGAAACCGGGCAGGAGAAAGAGAGTACATGCATTGGCTAAATTGCCATAGGGCAGATTTTTAAAACAAAAAACAATATATATTATGGAAAAGATATTAGACAGATTTCTGAGATATGTGGCTGTGGACACACAGTCAGACGAGAATTCGGAGAGCCAGCCAAGTTCAGCCAAACAGCTGAATCTGCTCGGGATGCTCCGGGATGAGCTTAATGCCATGGGAGTGGAGGCCGTTCTTGATGAGCATGGCTATGTGATGGGCACCATTCCGTCAAATTGCGGGAATGACATCCCTGCCGTCGGATTCATTGCACATGCAGACACATCACCGGATGCCTCCGGAGCGGACATCAGGCCGCAGATCATCAATGATTATGACGGAAGCGACATCCCTCTGAAAGGAGTTGACGGTCTTAGCATAAAGGTCAGTGATTTCCCTGAGCTTCTTGAATATAAAGGGCAGACAATCATCACGACTGACGGCACGACACTTCTCGGTGCAGATGACAAGGCCGGAATTGCAGAAATAATGGATGCAGTGCAGTACATTGTGGAGCATCCGGAATTCAGGCATGGTGAAATCAAGATAGGCTTCACACCTGACGAGGAAATCGGACGCGGTGTGGTAAAATTCGATGTCGGCAAGTTCGGGGCAAAATACGCCTACACAATGGACGGCGGACGCATCGGTGAACTTGAGTATGAGAATTTCAATGCAGCAGCAGCCACAGTGCATATCCAGGGACGCAATATACATCCGGGATACGCCAAGGGCAAGATGCTCAATTCAATTCTTATAGGAATGGAAATGAACTCATTGCTTCCTGTGGAGCAGAGACCGGAATATACAGACGGCTACGAGGGATTCTTCCACCTTATCAGTTTCAGCGGAAGCGTGGAGAAATCAACATTCTCATATATTATCCGCGACCATGACATGGCACTCTTCGAGGAAAAGAAGGCGATGATTCTCAAATGCGCCGACTTCATCAATGAGAAATATGGCGAAGGCGTTGCGTCTGTCGAGCTGAAACATCAGTACTACAACATGAGGAAAGAGGTTGAGCCTCATTATCATATCATCGAAAAGGCCGTAAAGGCAATGGAAATGGAAGGAATCACTCCGCACATCCAGCCAATCCGCGGCGGCACAGACGGGGCAAATCTCTCATTCATGGGACTGCCATGCCCGAACATCTTTGCAGGCGGACATAATTTCCATGGAAAGATGGAGTTTGTCCCTCTCGAAAGCATGGAAAAGGCCAGCAAGGTCATCCTCAACATCATTTCACTGTTTGCTGAGTAACAAGCTGCATAGCAGGCTTTGCACCCGTGAGACATAAAGAACTCACAGATAGTTGATTATAAGAAATCGCTGCCCCAAAAACGGGGCAGCGATTTTCGTGATTATGCGATATATCAATACGTTATATACCACGGATTACAGAAGGAAGCACAGGTCTGAAGATGTGAAAGGGCGCCTTGTTCCGTCTGCAAGGATGAAACCGGCTTCAAGGTAGCCGCCGCCATGGTCAAAATACCTTATTTCAATCGGATGCCATCCCTTTCCCAATGCAGCCTGGCCGCTCTTTTCCTCACGCGAATGAAGGCCGTCATTTTCCACGACAGGCTTTCCGGACACAGTCATGACAGAGCCGTCATCCGTATAAGTGTAAAACGAGATGATTCCGTCCTCCGGAACAGACACATAGCCACGGAACACAAGGGCAAAATCGCTCTCCGGCTCTGCGGGAAGCACCACTGATTCAGAAACATATTCAGCATCAGGCTCTGCAGAAGTGATTGATGCGCAATCCTGGAACTTCCTGTCATAGCGGCACACTTCAAGACCTTTTTCCGCGGACTCCGGAAGCTCATCGAAAGCGAACGCAGGAAGAATGTACTCAGATGCCCGGTATACGGCAGAATAAGTATGCCCCCCGATTCCGGCAGAAGTGAAAGGCCTGAAATTCAGCGTACAGTCCTCCTTTACAACCACAGGTCCGCTGCAGAAAGGAGACTCAGGTCCCGGGATACTGCCGTCAGAGGTATATCGCACAATAACCCCATCCAAAGGCACAGAAACCTCTACCTCCAAAGAATCGATATAGACATTCGAATCACAGAAGCCGTCAGGATCAGGTATCCTGTAATTCAATCCGCAGGCATCAAGACGTCCGAGATGGACAAGTGACCTTCTTGTAAAATCCTTTGCATCCTTATGTTCCGGAGAAGACCATGCTGTCTCACTGACGGCAAACATGCGCGGGAAAAGCATATTGCATGCTGTCTCAAAAGATGTCACATATTCCGTCCAAAGATTGGCATGCACGCCGAGCACACAATCCTCATAGCCCTCCAGAATGCCGTCCACAGGCTCATATGTGTAGACCTTCATGAGCGTATTCCTGTTCTGTGCTATGTCCATATAGTAGAACTCATTCGGGCTCAATATGATTCCATTGCCGTTTACTGCGGCATTTCTCTTGTTTGCCGGTGCCCACGGACGCCACCACTGAACGACAGCATCCTTGGAAAAATCGTCCTTGGCAGCGATTTCATCCCATCCGATAAGAATCTTGCCGTTATCCTTGAAATAGGACTCCATCACGCTCACAAACCAATCCTGAAGGTCATGCTCATCTTCAAGGTTATATGCAGCCTTTCTCGCACGGCACTTAGGGCATGACTGCCAGTGCGATTTCTCCACTTCATCTGCACCAAGATGAACATACTCGTATGGAAACAGTCCGAATATCTCTCCATAGACAGTCTTCGCAAACTCCAGTGTGGCATCATTGCCAAGACAAAGCGGAACAGAAAAATCCTTTCCCCAGACAGCCTTTCCGCTGCAGCTCAGCTCCGGAAAACTTTCTATAGTCTTGAGAGAATGTCCAGGCATGTCAATTTCAGGAATGACATCCATGCCCAGAGACGCTGCAAAATCAACCACATCACGGATATCATCCTGAGTATAATATCCGCCATAAAGTGTCTTGCCGTCCCTGATGACCATCCTGTCGGAAGGCAGAAGCGAGGCCGGGTCCTTTTCCCTTTCCGCACGGGCAGCAGTGTAGATGTCGTGGTTGTGGGCCAGCGGATCACGGAACCCTCCGTTCAGCGCAAGCTCAGGGAAGGCCTTTATCTCAATGCGCCATCCCTGGTCATCAGTCAGATGCCAGTGAAACTTGTTGAATTTGTAGCGGGCAAGTTCCGTAAGAATCGCCTTAACCTCATCCACAGTAAAGAAATGCCGGGCCACATCCAGCATAAATCCCCTCCATGCGAAGCGCGGGGCGTCATTTATCTTTGCATGAGGAACTTTACCGTCCTTCACCATCTGGCCCAAGGTGGCAACGGCTGCAACAACTCCGGGATATGCACCTGCGGTGATACGTATTCCCCCGCGTCCGACTTCAAGGACGTATGCTCCCGAAGGATCGAGCGAATCGTCAGAAACACAGACAATGTCTCCCCGGCCGCCTGTCTCCATGGAAATTTCATGAATATCCTGCCCGCAAGACAGGTTCAGCTTCAGGAAATCCTCTATCGCAAACATGGAGCTGTCCATACACGATACCTGCACCCTTTCCGGCAAAGTGTAATATCCCCGGCCCATCTCCACGGACAGAGGCACAGGAATAATGTCCGGAACATCATTGGCATTCCGGCAGGAAAAAAACAGCGGCAAAGCAGACACAGCCGCCAGCAAAATACGGTTCATTCTCATATATAGTCTTTTAGATGTCATCACGGCTGATTACTTCGCTTTCAAGGACAATTTCCTCATCACGCATAGGCCTGCGGTCACCGATCAATTCCACAAGAGTCTCTATTGCGTGACGGCATATTGCCCCTATCGGCTGCCTTACATAAGGTATCGGAGGACAGAAACAGTCGTATACGTCAGAATTGTCAAACCCGACAAGACATATATCCTTCTGCACCTTGACATTCATTGCAATCAGTCTTTTTATTGCCCCTATTGTCAATGAATTGGTCGCAAAGACAAGCCCCTCCGCACCACCGGACACAATGGACGGCAGGACTTCAGCCGCCGCTTCGTCAATGCTGTCAAACGGCAGGCGGTGAATCCTTATGCCTTCGTCTCCGAATCCAAGCTCCCTCATGCTTTCAATATAGCCTTCCTCACGGTCCGATATACTTGAGACACGGAGAGTGTAGGACAGCATTTCTATTTTTCTGACATTGCGGCGCACAAGCATATCCACAGCCTTTTTCATGGCTTCCTTGTTGTCAAGAATAACCTTCGGGACAGGCAAATCCATATCTTTCCTGTCCATGACCACCAAGGGTATTCCCGAGTCCATCACATGACGGAGACTTTTTTCCGAGCCTTCGCACGGCACAATCAGAAAACCCTCCACGCCCTTGTCGATAAACGAACGCACGAGCCTGTCCAGTTTTTCTTCCCGTTCATCCGTACTTCCGAAAAGGACAGTATAGCCATAATGGAAGGCTATTTCCTCCAGCTGCCGGGCAATCTCCCCGTAAAACACATTCGATATGTCTGACAATATGGCGCCTATTACCATGGAACGGCCGCTGCGCAGAGTACGGGCGGCAGGATTAGGCTGGTAATTAAGCCTCCTGGCAACCTCAAGTATCTTATCCCTCGTTGCGGCACTCACACGGTATTTCTGTTTTCCGTCCGGCTCAGTCCTGTTGTTCATCACAAAAGAAACCAGAGCGATGGACACTCCGGCTTCTGCCGCTATATCCTTTATAGTAACATTCTTTGACATAATGCCATTCATTAAAGGGGCGGAACCGACAAGTTCCACCCCTCAAAAATAGTTATTTTCCTGTGATTATTCAAAAGTATTGTACTCGTCGGCAATCCACTGGATATATTCGCTGACATCGGCATCCATATAACCGCCGCTTTCTGTCTCGACACGTGTAGACTTTGAGAAATCGATGTCACCCATAGTCACATTTCCTGCAGTCTGTCTGACGACATGGCCGTATCCGTCATCAAATGCCCAGTGCGCACCGTTGTTCCACCAGTACATCCACTGAGGAGGAGCCGTTTTCACGCAATCCATGATGTCACTTTCATCCACAGCATTGGCCCATGCGGAAACATTCCATAGACGTCCGTGGAATTCATTTCCCTTGCGGTAGCCCTCAACCCATGATGAATTGAATTCAATGGCCTGGAAAACAGGAGGATTGGCCTGAAGCAGAGCCTTGTCCGCATCAGAAAGCTGAGTTTCAGCGACAAGCACTCCGTCAAGATACATCTTATAGCTCTCAAGGTCGTATACAAGGGCATACTGATACCATGTCTTGGCCTCGATTGCCGGAGCATACAGTTTCTTTCTGCAATTCCCCGGGCCGACCCACCATTCAAGACGGGTGTCCTTATTCCCTCTCTCACCGTAGCGGAGCATATTTATCCATCCCTCATTGCTGTCCGAGAAGTTTCCGATACGCGAATGATCCGTAACCTCATCCATGAACACATGGAAAATATAGGTATATCCACCGGAAAGATCCATTCCCTGAGGGAACTTGTACCATGTTGCCATACGCCAGTCACCGAGCCAAAGGGCAGAGAACATATTTGAAGGCCTGTCGAAATTGACGACATTGATTACCATATAGACGACTCCTGAATTGTCGCCCACCGTTGCCGGAGAGGCATCGGATATCCTTACAGGAATAAGGTAGCCGTTGTTGTCCGTCAGCCTGGCTCTGTCGGCATCCGCAATAGACACGCTTCCACTTGCTGATGTCGCATCCTTTGCCATGACAGGATTGACAACCTCCACAAGCTCGGACGGAACAGCCGAATATGAAGTTCCGTTGGCCTCATTATATTCAGCGATAAGGCTATTGTCAATTGTCAGCGTAACCTCAAATTCGGAAAAGGCCTCTTCTGAGCCTGTAACCGTCAAGTCCACCGAAACAGCATCACCTGATGTCGCGTCCGTGTAGTTGGTCACATTATAAGTGTGCGTAGCAGAAGCAAGGTTTATGCGGTTTGACGTCGGGTCAATGCTCCTTGTGGTCACATAAATCAGAGACACGTTCGAATTTGTACTGACCTGGACACCTGACGCTTCCATAATCTTGAAGGCAGCCATATATGACGGTTCGCCCAGCTTCGCAAAATCCGCATTGTCAACGACAACCCTTACAGTGTCAGCCAGATCACCTGCATGAACAGTAATCTTCTCCGGATACCGGAGGACACCGTCAGGGAATGCTTCGTATGCACCTGTAAGAGCGGAATTGTCAACTCCGATGAAAACATCCACATCATGGTCCTGTGCCTTTGTCAAAGCCACGACAAAACTCTTTTCTATTTTTCCGAGCTCCCCTATCGGAGTGTGCTGTATCTCAGTTGAGAATGCGTCATATTCAGGCATTGTCGCGCCTACAATATAGGCAAAATCTCCCGTGACGCCCTTATATGCTCCGTATGTATCCTTTGAGGGAATCATTTCATCCTTGCAGGACACCGCAGCAAGCGCTACGGCTGCAGCAACGGACAACCATTTCAATATCTTCTTCATAATTCAAATCCTTGTTAGTTTCTGCACTTGTTAAGTTCATCGGAAACCCAGCGGCTTTCCGCCACGCTGCTCTTGTCAAGATCAACAAGCACACCGTTTTCACTCACGTCACGGCAGGTCTTTGACCAGTCCATGTCATAGCCGTTCCCTGTGGCATCATGGAATACATGTCCCTCGCCCTCATTGAATCTCCAGTATGCGCACAGACCTTCAGAATCCTTAGGGACGCTGCAGATTCCCTCCTGCATCTCACTTACGGACAAGGCCCTGTCCCACACGCGCATTTCAGAGATTCTTCCCTGGAAAAGCTGGCGTGACGGATATCCACCCCAAGACATTCCCATCTCAAACCGCTGGAAAGTCGTGGAACCGTCACCGGTACCCTTGGTCTGCTCCGGAACTCCGTTCACATACATTGTCATTGTGCTGCCGTCATATACCAGGGACAGCATATACCATTTGCCCGGGTCAAAGAGAGTGTTCGAGACAATGTTTCCTGCAGGTGAAACCAGCTGGAGCGAATGCCCCGGATGTCCGTTCTCACCGAAGCGGAGCATGTTGGCCTTGGACTCGTCCTTTCCCTCCCATGCACACAGGCGGCAGATTGCGTCTGTACCGGTATCCTTGAGAGAGTAGGCATAGAACTTTATCTCGTAGGTATAGGTTGAAAGGTTTATTGCCTTGTCGTCCGGAAAGATAAAATTGCTGGACATTTCCGCAGTGGCGATATCCAAAGCATTGAATGAAAATTCATTGGTAGGACGGAGCAATATTGATTTGGAAGACTCAATTATTCCAAGTGACCCTCCGTCGACTCCGCTGATTACAATAGGGACAACATAAATATACCCTTCCTCAACGAAATCATGATTGATGATTGTAATATTATTTGCTTTGGAAACTGCTGTTCCCCTGGAAATTACCACAGTATTGCTTTCCATGGCCACGGCACTTTCCGGCACCGGACGGTAGTTTGTCCTGTTGGCGGCATTATATACATCTATCGCAGAAGCGTCATACCTGAGGCTGACAGTTACATCTTCCTTCACGACTCCTGTGGCAGAGACCGTAAGGGGATAGACATCTGTGTCAATCCTTACGACCGGAGTATTGTCTGTTCCCGTAATCAGGACCACTTCCCTTCCGGGGACAAATTTGTCACCTTCCGTACAGCCGGCAAACATGAGGGCAAGCACAGCCAGAATTCCTGTCTTAAAATATTTTGTCATGATTGTTTTCATTAATTAGTGAATTGAAGGACTTGCTATCTGTATGCATCTGCGCAGGTTATAGTAAGGGCCTTTGCTGAAGAAGTAGTCAGAGTCTATGTAATAGGCTCCAAAACCTCCGGCATTACCGTCACTGCAGAAACGTGCATACGCTTCAAGAGAAGCCATCGGCACATGGTTGCCGCTGTCATCGTATGTCATCAGCGTCTCACCGTTGTAGCCTCTGTATGGGACATAGCCGCCGTTGAAACGGTTGTTGCCCTGGTTCCACTGCTCGCAGATGATATATTTCTCGGCAGGGAGCCATGAAGGGCGTCCGAGTCCGCTGTAGCGGTTGCCGATCTGCTGGCTGTAGGCCTGGCGCACAAGATAGTTTACATAAGGCTCAACGTCAGAACTTGGCTGCGCTCCGAAATAGTCAATGATATTGAGCATCCTGCGTCCCTGCTCAGTCTCTGCCTGAGGACCGAAATACTTGGCACTCTGCCTTATGGCTATGGTCATGTCAGCGGCACTCCATCCCTCGAAGTCATAGTCGATTCCGTCAAGGCCGAAGTGCAGCACCTGCTGGGCATTGTAGTCCGCGTATGCACATATTGCCTCTTCGCTGCGGTCTTCGCTCAAATCCCAGTCCTTTCCGTTCACTGTGAATTTATGCCTGTAGTGGGAGGCATCCGCATGCATAACGAAGCGCGTGCCTTTCTTTTCCTGGCAATATTTCATGTCTGATGCGGCAACCGGAGAGTACTCATACTCATCGGCAGGATCAGCTGACGGGATGCCCATCCAAAGGTTCACTATGTCAAGGCTGTCCGGAAGCCCGATAAAACGCTCAGACATGTTTGTCGGATTCTTGAACATGCTGGATGCGCCCTCAAGCGGTGCCCATGCAGCATAATAGACATAGGTAACTGTATGCTTGCCGGCCTTCCATTCCCTGAGGTTCTGATAGTACTGCTCATCGAACAGTTCATCAGACGGGGAAGGGACTTTCTGCACCTCAAGGTTCTCTTCTTTGGTACAGCCCATGAGAACCGATGCCGACACGATTGAAAATATATAAAGTATTTTTTTCATCACTTACGGTTTTTATGATTATTTCTGGTCCCACCAGAGTTTTGTGCCGGCATTGTCCGGTCCTCCAAGGGCAGCAATTCCGACTGCGAGTCCCTTTGGATTGGTTGTCTGCTCGCTGATAGGATAAGGGGCACGGCGGATCTGAAGGTCAGTGTCCACGATGCCGTTGCTGTCGTTGTTGGCAGGCGTAATCAGCTTAGGGTAACGTGTACGGCGATATTCAGCCCAGGCCTCGCATCCGTTTGGATAAATGGCAATCCATTTCTGAGTCATGATTTTCTCAAGGCTTGTCTCAAAATTGTCCGTATCCGCAAAGGCAATCGTACATGTTCCCGGTGCTGCGGCATCTGCCCCGTTTCCGGTATTGTCAACAAAAGCTGCAGGCTTGGCCGAAGAATCCGAGATATAGGCATCGGCACCGCTTGCTCCCCACTCATCAAATGAAGCCCTTATGCCGGCCTCATAGAAATCCTTGGCAGAACCGCCGGCATTCCATCCGCGGAGGGCAGCCTCGGCACACAGGAAGTTGACCTCAGCTGCATTGATCCACTCAATCTTATAAATTGATGCATTGGGGGCGGAAACATTGGCCGCAGTATTCTTGTAAGGAGTCCAGTTGGTGGTGTGCACGCCGCTCCTCACGCCGTGAAGATTGCCGTCTTTGGCTGCCTTGGCAATGAAGAATCTGCGCGGGTCATTGTAGCCGTTAAGATAGCAGTCCATGGATGCTCCCATCTGAGTGTCCGCGTCATTGAAGTTGACGTTTATCTCATAGAGAGGATGATGGTCGACACCGCTGACAACTGCATTGTCCGCATTGGTCAGGATAAGGCCGAAAGAACTGCCGAGAGACTTCTCCGCCTCCTGCTGTGCAAGGGCCGGGTCTGCATACACAATCCTCATTGCGAGGCGCAGACGCAGAGAGTTGGCCAATTTTATCCATTTCTCCACATCACCGTTGTAGACAAGGTCAAAATCGGAATATATTCCGGCTCCCGGATTGCCGATCTTATAGTTTTCGAGGGCTTCTATAGCCTCGTCAAGTTCACTGAGCATTGTCCTGTAGACAGTCTCCTGCGAATCATAGCGCGGAGTCAGTGAAGTTCCGAACTCCGTATAAGGGATAGGGCCGTAGTAGTCAGTCACCTGATGCATTGACATGACTTTCACGACATTGGCTATCGCCATCACATGAGGCTGGTCCATATCTTCAGCATGCCTGCGGTATGTATTCCATGCGTTCATGGAGTGCGTGTACTTATTCTGGAACATCGACCTTGTCCAGCCGTCATTTATCTGGAAAGAGCCGTTGTTGTGTCCGTCGCCGAGGGTCGGCGCAAGATAACCTGCCCAGGTTTCCGCGCAGAGATTGTAAGTCACCTGGTAGTCTGAATCAAGAATTCCGCTTCCGTCACGGTAGAGAATGACAGTCCTTTCCATTTGCTGGAAAAGGGCACGCAGTATTATCGGTTCTGCCTGCTCACGTGTCGCCTCGTGCTTGTTTGTGTTGTAGTACTCGAAATTTTTGGTACATCCTGCCATGGACAGGAAGCAGAGGGCAACTGCAGCAGTTTTTATTATATTGTTTTTCATTTTTGTAGTTGCAGCTATTAAAGTTTAACTTTGAGTGAAAAGCCCATGCTCCGCAGGCTCGGCTGCATGAAATAGTCAATTCCCTGATTATAGGTACCTGTTGTGGATGTCATCTCCGGATCAAACGGTGCCTTCTTGTAAATCATAAGGAGATTATGGCCCACGAATGAAAGATTCAGTCCTTTAAGCCAGCTGCACCATTTCTGCACAGGGAAATCATAGCCTATGCTGAGTTCACTGAGGCGGATGTTGGTTGCATCGTACACATACTGGCTCATGACTCCGTCATTTGCACCCAGAACCTGATAGTACTCCTTTACATTCGGAGACTGCATTCCGTTGATCATAACATATCCTCTGTCACGTGCATCAGCAGTAGCCTGGGAAATTCCGTAGTAGTCCATCACTGCCTGAGTTTTTGAAATGGCAATTCCGCCAAGACGTGCAGTGAACAGGAAACTGAGGTTTATACCCTTGAAAGAGAAGTTGTTGCCCCAGCTGAGGAGGTGCTTAGGAGCTGTATCGCCGGCATATATCATGTTTTTGTCATTGTAGTCGGCAATTACATTTCCGGTCGAGGTCTGCTGAAGATATCCCTTCTCATCAGTTGCAAGCGTGGTCACATAGACATCGCCCATTGAGCCTCCTTCGTAAAGTATGTTCTTCACTCCGCCGAAGCCTCCGACAGGCAGTGAATTGATATTTACAATTTCGTCAAAATCAGGAACTTTCCAATCCTTTACAAGAGAGACGATTTTGTTTTCATTATGTGAATACGTGAAATATGTGTCATAATGGAAGCCGCCCCAGTCGTCACCGTAGCGTGCGGAAAGTTCAATTCCCCTGTTGTCTACCTGTCCGCCGTTTATGATGATGCTTGTTCCGCCGGAAGCTGCAGAGATGTCCGTCTCAAAGAACTGATTATAAGTGCTTGACTTATAAAGAGTAGCATCAATCTGAAGCTTGCTTTTGAAGAAATGGATGTTTGTTCCTATCTCGTATGACTTGGTACGCTCCGGCTGGATGTCGGTATTGTCCTTTCTGGTGTCGGTAACAAGAGAGCCGCCGGATATAGGATAAGTCACCAATGTAAGGAACGGATCAGGGTCATTTCCGACTTCCGAGTAAGACAGTCTGATTTTCCAATAAGGGAAAATGTCACTCTTGATTGCAGGAATCATCTCTGTCACAAGTCCGGAAAGACCGACTGTCGGATAGAACATTGACGGATATTGCGAGAATGCAAAGGTAGAAGACCAGTCATTGCGCGCAGTGAAATCCAGATAGACCATGCTCTTGAAGCCCACCTGCACGTTGGCGAATATTGCCTGCTTCTGGATTATATATCCTAGAGTCTCTTATACACATCTCCCAGCCCACGATACAGGCAGCAAAGTCG
>CAMWUW010000062.1 GCA_947177525.1 uncultured Bacteroidales bacterium
GTGCAAGGCTCAAAAGTGGCATTGGGGGCTCCGTGCTTACAGATTGGAAGCATCCGGCATTGTTACAGATTGTAAGCTTGGATTACGACAAGGCGGAAATGCCGCTGTAACTATGAGAAATATTACAGTTGCAGCGAACAAAACGCATCCGACATGAACATGACAGGACGGGAGAATGAAAGTCATTTTAATGGCAGACATCGGATCAATCGGGTTATTTTCTGCTTTTTGCTCACATTTACACAGATTATAGCAGAAAATAATCTTATTTTTTGCTCTCTGCATGCAATTTGCTATATTTACAGCAGAAAATAAAAGGACAATGATAGGCAGAGAACACGAAATAGCAGAATTGCAGAGAGTATACAATTCCGGAGAATCCGAATTCGTACTTGTATACGGCAGGAGACGGGTCGGCAAAACATTCCTGATAAGGGAATTTTTCAAGAATGACTTTACATTCTATTGTACAGGTATTGCCAATGGTACAAGAGAAGAGGAACTGGTAAATTTTGCAAATGAGATCAGAAGGTGCGATGAGAGCATCTGCCGGCAGGTACCCAAAAACTGGATTGAAGCATTTGAAATGCTTTCATCCATTGTCGAGAAATCCACGATGGAGCGCAAGGTCATATTCCTTGACGAAGTTCCGTGGATGTATACTCAGAAATCAGATTTCATCAAGGCACTGGAGCACTTTTGGAATTCACACATGTCTGCAAGGAAAGATGTTGTCCTTATTGTATGCGGTTCTGCAGCATCATGGATGGTCAAGAAAATCGTAAAAAGCAAGGGAGGACTACATAATAGACTGACACTCAAGCTAAAGCTGCATCAGTTCACATTGAAAGAGACAAAGGATTATTTGCTGAGCCTTGGCATCCTATGGGACGACAAGACAATTGCTGAATGCTATATGGCACTGGGAGGGATACCTTATTATATAAAACTGATGGACAGGTCTCTGAGCCTTGCCCAAAATATAGACCGCCTGTTTTTCAAGGAATCAGCTATATTGGACAATGAATTTGACAATCTATATGGCTCGCTTTTCCGCGATTCAAGGGACTATATAAAGATTGCAGAAATACTATCAAAAAAGAAGAACGGCTATACAAGGGATGAAATCATAAGGCTTGGCCATTTCAACAACGGCGGAGGAATATCGGAAAAAATAGAGGATCTGGTCCAATGTGATTTCGTAAGAAAGTATAAGGCAATCGGCGATGTCCAGAGCACATATCAGCTATGCGACTTTTTCACGCTCTTCTATATGCAGTTCATCAAGAAAGGCCATACGTACGACACCGACACATGGATGCATCTCAGCGGAAAGCCGGTGACAAATACGTGGAAAGGGCTTGCATTCGAGCGCCTGTGCCTTTCGCATCTCATCCAGATTAAACAAGTGCTCGGAATATCAGGCATAAGCACAAATTCGTATTCATACTATTCTGCGGATGCCCAGGTTGATCTTGTCATAGAGCGAGGTGACAAGGTGATAAATATCTGTGAAATGAAATATTGCGACGGCCCTTTCTCAATAACTTCTGAATATGCACTGAAATTGAGAAAAAAGACGGATGCAGTCAAAAGTTCAATCCGGCGCAGATTCACATACTTCATAGTGATGATAACCGCTGACGGTATAAGGCGCAATGAATACTCATCCTCACTTGTGCAGAAAGAAATTAGGCTTGAGGACCTGTTCCGTTAGCTGCTTGTACAAAAAAGGGGGCGACTTAGTCACCCCTCATTTTTACAGCAGGCACTTAGAATGAATATCCGACTCCGGCACTGATTGTGTTTCTCATGGCACAGCCTGCGATCAGCCAGGCCAGGTCAAGCCGTAGTCCCTTGAACTTGCAGCCTGCACCGACTGACGCAAATGACGGGGCAGGACTCCTCTCTGAACCATAATGATATCCTGTCCTCAGCGCAATAATGTCACTGAACACATACTCCGCACCTATTCCGCCGGCAAAGGCAGCACGGCCTCCAAAAAACAATCCGGCTTCAAGGCCGGCCGATATGCTGTGCCTGCCGAAGGATGCACAATACCCGGCTCCGGCGCTGCCGTTCATCGGAAGCCAGTGTGACATCCCCGACACTGACTTCACGGGCATTCCCAAGTTGCTGCCTTTCAGGGAGAAGGTAAAGTCCTTGACTTTGAAAAGTACCTGCACATCAGCAAAAACAGCATCTGAAGCTCCGCTGCTGCCCGATATTCCCGAAAGACGTGAACCGGCATAGTTCACTGCCGCGCCTACGGACATGAAATCTGCGACCATGTATGAAACGCCTGCACCTGCCCTTATGTCCACCGGAACAAAAGTGCCGCCGACCATGCCATTCTCATCCGTAATGCCATATGCCCTGCCTATGTCCGACAGCACTCCGAACATAAGTCCAAGCTTTTTGCCGACCCTGAACGACGATGCAGCAACAGCGGAATTCGACAATTGCCAGGACGGCTGCCTCAGGCAATAAGACACTCCGACATCCATGAATGAGTCAGAAAACGACACGGCCGCCACATTCCCGAAATGCGCATATGCATCCGGAGACACTGCCGCAGCAACCCCACCCATTGCAAGATTCCTCGGAGAAATGTCAATTGCCAGAAAAGGCATCGCATATGTACTTCCCCCTGCAGCAGATATCTCCTGCGCGCCGATAAATCCCGGCACAAACAAAAATGCACATGCCAGCATAGCTCCATATATCTTTTTCATATCGCCACAAACACTAAAGTTTTACAAAACCAGCCGTGTGGACCGTTCCCCCGGCATCTGTCAGCCTGGCCGTATATCTCCCGGGAGCCAGTCCGGACACATCAATTTTCACCGGGCAGGCCATCCCTGCGGAGAACCGGCCGGAAAACACCTTGGCAGTTCCTGATGAAAAAATTTCAATCAAGCATTCCATATCCTCTCCCGGACGTACATTTACATAATCATATGCCGGATTCGGATAAACGTCGAACGGCTTTGATGCATCGCGCACTATGACATTGAAGACACATGACACTGCCGCACCCCTCGTGTCGCTCACAGTCACGCGGACCTGCGTGCTTCCGGTCTTCAGCCCTTTTAATGCCATGATTCCGTCCGCATACGAAAAAGCCGCGACACTTCTGTCCATGACATTGGCAATTACAGCCAGAGGTTCTCCGTCTGCATCTGCAAAATATTCCGATATCCTGACATGCGCGGAATTTCCTGCACCGTTTATGCCGACCGTCCCTATTTCCTGTATCATTACCGGAGCACTGTTCTCCGCGACACTGTACGGAACCTCCAGAAGAGTCCTTGCACCGTACATATCTGAGGCAATTATTGTAAACGACCAGTTTCCAGCCTTTGACTTTGCACCGTTTATGGACACTGAAATCACATTGTCACCGTTTTGCAGCACCGTAACCGCATCCTCATTCCCGTTCAGGACACATGAAACAGTGACTCTGTCACCGTCAGCATCAAAAGCCGAATAAGTCCTTGACGAGGTCAGGTATGCCCCCACTTCAAAAGGAGAGTCATCTGACGCCGTAATGACCGGAGCATGATTGTCAGGAGGCGCATTGTGCAGAAATGCAAGTGCCTTCACGGCATCAATCATTCCAGTGCCGAGCTGGCCTCTGCGCCCCGGATTATATGCATATATGCCTGGGTCCGTAGAATCCGTAATTGTTTTGAACAAGTCATCGCATGTATATCCTTCCTTTCCTGCGCACGACAGCACAAGAGCCGCAAGTCCGGAAACATGAGGACAGGCCATGGACGTTCCCTGAAACCTCGAATACTGTCTTCCCGGCACGGTACTCAACACCCCGCCATACTGGTAGTTTGCCTGCATGTCTCCTCCTGGAGCGCAGACGCTCACCCATGGGCCGTAGTTCGTATAATATGCCGCCTGCCCATAAGGACCGATGGCGGCAACAGACAGAACTTTCTCATAAGCAGCGGGATATGACAGGTTTACAGCTTCATTTCCGGCAGCAAAAACGACAAGTCCTCCCTTCATCGGTCCGGTCTGGTTCCCATACTCATCCGTGCCGGCATATTTAATGAAATAATCGATGGCAGCCCTTTCGGATGCCGGCATATATGAAGGCGACACTTCATAGCCCCAGCTGTTCTGGGCTATATTGGCCCCATTGTCAGCCGCATACTGGAAAACCCGGTATATATTGGCACCAATGTCTTCATAACGCTCGTCCATAATCTGCAGGCACATCAGCCTAACGCCAGGCTGGTCCGGATATCTTCCCCCTGCGACACCGCACACACCTATGCCGTTGTTATTGACAGCGGAAACAGTACCGGCTACATGTGTACCATGGTCTTCTCCATGTATGCCGGCTGAATTTGTCACAAAATTATATCCATGGACATCATCAATAAATCCGTTGCCGTCATCATCATATCCGGCACGTCCGTTCAGCTCCGCCTCATTTGTCCAGAGGTTCCCGGTGAGGTCCGGATGCGAAATGTCCACGCCTGCATCTATGACGGCCACCACCACATCACTGCTTCCGAATACACCATACATCTCCCATGCCTGCCTTAGCTTCATGTCGACTCCTGAAGTGAAACCGTGTTGCCCCGTATTGCCGTAATGCCATTGTTCAGAAAGATAAGGATCATTCATGTCCGCCGCTGCACTTTTAATCCGAAGCACAGGCTCCGTAAATTCAATGCCTTCTATATCAAGAAAATCCGAAGATGCCTTAGTGGGCGGAATATCCTTGTCATATTCAACGGTAAACCATCTGTGAAGTCCTTCCGTGCGCTGTCTTGCTTCAAAGCGGCCCCCTATCATAAATGCTGTACGGACTGACTTTATCCTTACGTCCGGGATATGCAGACATGCAGGAATCTCTGCCAGCATACCGTCTTCTGTCCGCAATTCAAGCAATTTCTCCGCCAGTGACTCAGATGTATAGATTGTCATCACACCCGGTACGGCAGCACCTTCCTGCACAGATTCCTGTGCCGGAAGCGCAGGTATGCCCTGCTCCAGCCCGTCCGCGCATCCGCATAATGCCGCCAAAGAAAATGCCAGTAGTATTTGCCTTAGTTTCATGTCGTTATAATAAAAGGAGGCCAGCTAAAAATCGCTTTTTAGTCAGCCTCCAAAGATTGCCGCAATGATTATTCTGCAGAATATGTACCTACATGTAGTTTCAGACTGCCATGCAGTGCAGAGCTTCTGTGCCTTATGTTCAGTTGCCTTGATGCCGGGCTGTTGAGTCCTGCGGATGCGCCTGATGCAGCGGCTGCTCTGGTCATTGTCATCGGGAACTGTATCTTGTCACCATTGAAAGACAGCACTCGGTTGTCTTCCAGATATCCGGCGAACTGCATTGATACAATATCCTTCGCGCCACTTGAAAGGGAAACTCTCCCAGCCTTGCATGTGGCAGAGTTTCCGTCGCTTGACATAGTCTGCGTGCTTATTACATACCAGCTGCCTGCAGCAGGACTTACTAACACCTGATTGCCCCCATTCTCTACAACACCGACAAACCACATGTCCACATTGCCGTAGGTCGGATGTTCGAAATCACTGTCAAGGTCGCACGTCCTTATTTCAAAGGTCCCGTCAGCGGCATTGTAATATCCTTCAACTTCATCACTGAAGCCCTGCAGACCTTTCATTGTGTATGTCTGCTCTGCAAGCCTCTGGGCGATTGAGACATTATATACAACATCATTGGCACCGCGCATCTGCCAATTGCCGAGCCATTTTGCATATCCGTCAGAAAGCGGCTCCGCCTCAACGGCAAAGGCTTCGGACACTGCATATAGGCGTGTAAGATTAAACTCATCATCGATTCCCACCGCCACTGCAATATATTCTCCGTCAGGAAGAGGATTGTATGGTTCCACACAAGAGGCAGTGTGCGTAAACACGCTCATTACCAGTTCAAGAGGATAGCCGCCTGCGACAAACTCATCAACAAGTTCCTTTGTGCTTGAAGCGGCATCTTCACAGATTGCCTCTATTCCGAATCTTGAAAGTGCACTTGCCTGGTATACTCCTACGACATACCTGTCGCCTGAAGTTGCCGTGACATTTATCACATCCTGCTCCTCTCCGTCCTCAACCACTCTTCCGCCATAGGCCACAGTCCATGCGCTGTTCTCAACAAACGGAAGCGCGTCAGTCGCAAAAGTTGCGGATGCAGGTTCTCCATATACAGTTCCGTCAGCCAGAAGCCCGGTCACGATTATCCTGTAGTCTGTTTCCGGCTCCAAGGACCCGAACTCAACCTCGGCATTTCCTGACTTCAATGCCGAGGCAATATTGCCGCCAAGCTTTGCGACTTCCGCCTCAATTGCGGAAGCGGCATCGGATGTGACATCATCCGTACAGAAGGCCAACCATGTGTCATCACTGTAGCCCGTACACGCAATATTTGCAGTTACATATTCTGTTGTGACCTCACCTATAGTGACTCTGAATTCCGCTTCAACTCTTTCCGTTGTGAACTCACATGTTCCAGGCGTCCCATAGACCGTTCCGTCTGCCCGAAGTCCGAAAGCAACATATCTGTATGTCTGCCTTGAATCAAGGCCCTTGAGTATATATTTGTAAGATTCTCCGTCCATGAGAACATCTGCAAAGTCGGTTCCCTCTTCGGAAAGACGCGCAATCTCACGGTTGACGGCCACCTCCGCACTTGTTTCGATGTCATTGTATGCGAAGCCATAGAAAGTATTTGCAGATGTCCCGTCATGAGTTATGGTGATTACAGCCTGCCCGAGGGCGACGTCGGTTGCCTTGACTTCAAATATGGCATCCGGATTTTCCTCAACACCATCCCTGCCGTTGATTTCCGGTGTGTCGCATGAGGCTGCAAATATTGCAGCCGCCATGCATAAAAATATACAATTCCTTTTCATATGCGTAAAATGCTATTTGTAACTTGTCTGCTGAGCCGTAAGGCGTATCCAGTTGTCGGCATTGGCATTGTCGGTCAGAAGCAGATAAGACGGTTTTTCCTTATTGTCTGTAGTAATCGTGAAAGTTCTTGCAGAACTGTAGCCGAAAACATTCAGATAGTAATTGAATCCGCAATTGTTGTGATAGTAGACACCGTCTCCCTGACCGTCCATCGCGAATACCATACTGATTTGCTCTTCACCGATAAGTTCCGTTGTCATGGTAAGCTGCCCGCCATAACGTGCATCAGTTACGAACGTGAATCCCCATGCAGAAGTGTATGAAGAATTGACAGCATTTCCCTTGGACAAAAGCGCAAATGCAAGAGTCTCGCCTTCGGATGCCAGCAGCTGACTGTCCGCCCTGTCAAAATAAGGTTTTGCCCAAGGACCGAGATTATCGTAAGTGATGAACCAGTCACCTGAAACAAGCAGTCTGTTGAGCGGAGGTATTATCTTGGAAACCACTATCTTCCCGTCTTCGGAAACAAGAGTGTTCTCACTGAATATCATTCTGTCATACACTGTCCCTCCGATTTCAACCGGCTCATAGAAATGCACTCCGTAGTCAGTGTAGCAGAAAGGGATGTCACCATAGAATACCTGCGCAGGCTCAGCGGCGCCATCTTCTTCATCGGCACTCCCGCCCACAGAATAAGCATAGCTCAGGACATTGCTGACAATCTCACATTCCGCGTCAATATCCCCGATTGCCATAGCGTATGCCGGTGCACTCATGGCTGCTGATATCTCATTCACCTTTGCCAGGTAACCGGACGCATCCTCCGTCATCTTTTTGAGTACCATGCGGTTGCCGGTCTTCTTGCCTGTGAGGTAGATTTCCGACCCGTCCACGGACTTTCCTGCGATATTGAATTCATAGTCTCCGTGCAAGGCCTCATAGTCAGTGATGTTCGGAGTCGCAAAATAATGCAGGTACTCATTGTAAGAGTCGAACGTAAGCACAGGACCGTCGTCCGCTCTCAGGCTGTAATAGCTGTCCACAGCCGCAGAAATGTCGTCTGCAAGCTCAAAATATGCAATCACATCCTCATTAGTGAAGTTGACGACATAGACATAGCCTCCGTAGCTCTGGTTCTCGTCAGGATAATACTCCAGCATCCAGCCTTTCTCAGCTGAAACGAGCAGACCCTTATATCCTTCAAGATACTCTTCCATTCTTTCTGCCGCAGTCTTGTCAAAAAGATCCTTGTCTTCAAAGAGGCATGACTGCAGCATGCAAGGCAATATTAGAAGCAGAATTAAATATATTTTCTTCATAGCTTTTTCAAATTAAAGATTCTCAAGATCCAGTTCTCCGATTCTGCCCTGACGGTCATGTATATTGTCCCTAAGCTCATCCAGGTCGATATTCCATGAGTTCAACATATAGTTGTAGACAATGTCGAATTTTGCGTTTATCTTGCTGGCCCCGCTTTCACCCGCATTATTCAGCATATTGTTCCAATACTCTTCGGTATGGGTAACATAAATCGAAAGAAGTTCGGCAAAGTCTTCCCCGGCCTCTTTTGATGCGTATGTGCTGATGAATCCGTTCTTTTGGGCGACCCCATCTTGCCTGTCCCATGCGTCACTCCAGGAATCCGCCACATAGTCAGGGCCTGAAATCATGTCAAAGTCAGTGGAATAAGGTTTGGTCTGGTTCAGGATATGCGTAAATTCATGGTGCATAGTCTTGAAATAGTAGTAATTCAGATACTCCGGATCAAGCTGGATGGAATTCACATAGTACATTGTAATTTTCAATCCTCCTTCTGCCGTTCCCAGCACCATTGTGTTGTTATTGTTGTATGCAGCCGAACCGATAAGATGAATCATCTTCGGATAATAGCTCCGTATAAACTCCTTGCTTCCTGTCACATCATCGTATGGTTCAATGCAGAGGAAAAGCATAAGCTTTGCCATCTGGATTGACTTGTCATACTCGGCCGGGACAAGCCAGTAGTTCAGGTCGGACTCATTTCTCTCCATACGGTATTTGAACTCGATGTTGTATGGATCCACATAGTTTTTCTCTATCCAGCGGTCAAATTCGTTCTTGCGTGACTGCGAGTCAATGATCTGGCTGTTTGTATCCAGAGGCCTCTCCGCACACGATGCAAACGAGACTGCTGCCAATATGATTGTAAAATATTTCAGATATCTGTTCATAATTATTCTGTATTAAAGTATCTGCTAACGCGGGTTCGGTGTCATTCCTGCCGTTATAACATCCTTAGGCAGCTGCAGCGCACGCCTTTCATCATTGACCGTAAGCTTGTCGTCGACACTTGCAACGGAGAAAGAAGAAGTGATGGTACGTCTGTATATCTCTATGCCATACCTTTTGACGTCAAAGAGCCTCATTCCGCACTGAAGGAATTCAATACGCCTCATGTAAAGGATACAATGTATGAAAGCTTCCTTGTCGGATCCCTCCTCAATTTCCGCAACCAACGGGTTAAGTCTCTTCTTTGGTGTAGGTGCATCCGGTTCATAATACTCGAAACTGTCTGCCCACGCCTTGATTGACTCTGCCGTAAGGCCCGGGGTTGCCCTCAACGGATTCAATGTGTTGGAAGTCCAGAGGTTCATGTCCCTGAGCGCATCACTATACTGCTCTTTCATCACATAGGCTTCGGCACGGTTCAGGAGGGCTTCTTCAGCTGTAAGCGGAACAGACAATGTCCTGAAGTATCCTACTCCGGCAACCGGATCGGTGTATTCGATGAGTCTCGGATTGTATTTCGGAAGAATAGTCTTGTCGAAATTTGTTCCGGTGTATACATATGGGGCAATCTTGTACATGTTGGCATAGCTGTAGCTCGATGCAGATGCCGGGTAGCGTCCCCACGGGGCATTGTTCATTATTTCTGTCTGGACAAGATAATTGTTCTGGGAGAATCTTGCATGGAAGAAATAATTGCTGAAGAAATATCCCGTATAAGATACGCTGGCCTGAAGAAGGAAATTGTTCTTCCAGTTCGAGCTTGAGTACTGTGTGCCCACGACCTGAAGGTCTCTTGGATATGAAGCCAGTGTTGCGTAATCCCTGAGCATCTCCTGAGGAGAATTGCCAAGGGCGGCATTCGCGCATCTGATTGCCTCGTCCCATTCTCCGATGAAAAGGTAGAAGCGGGAGGCGAATGTATAGGCAGCCCTCTGATTGAAGTGGAACTTAGGGACAGAGTACACTCCGTCATTGATCAGAGGGAGTCCCTCCTCAATGTCTGCACGGATTTTCCCGTATACTTCCGCCAAATTTCCGCGCTCATATTTAGGGTCCAGTTCTGTCTCAGGATGTTCCATGTACGGAATTCCGAGATCTTTGTCCGCCGTAGCCGGATTGTATGCCTTGCAGAACAGGTTCGCAAGAATAAAATGCGCGTATGCCCTGCAAATCAGTGCCTCACCGCGATACGGAGCGAGTTCGTCTGTATTTCCAAGTTCGTCAATTGCAAGGAGGGCCTGGTTGGCATTGGTTATTGCACCGTAATAGCCCTGCCATACATTGTTCGGGCTGTCATTGTCAGTCTCAGTGATTTCTCCCCAGGAATACATCTGCTCATAGAAGCGGTTTGTGTACGGGTTCGACGACCCCATGTCGTCAAGATTGTCTGCAACCATTTCAGCGCATATTATATATTCACTGTCGGAATATGCACTGACCAAAAGTTTCGCCACTTTCTCCACAGTGTCGACCTCGGCCCTGTTGTCAGGCATCACATCAAGCCATTTGTTGCAGGACACCAAAGCCGCTGTCAGCAAGAAAGCGCAGAAAAGATTTATATTTCTCATTTTCATATTTTCTTGATTTAATGTTTATTACAGACCGAGTCTGAGTGTTACGGTGAACTGCTTCGGCAGAGGCGTCGCAACTCCACCTGTGTTGAAAAATTCAGGGTCCTGTCCATTAAGCTTTTTATCTGCATACAGAAGTGCAAGATTCGTAGCCTGGACCTTAAGGGAAAGAGTATTCATTTTCATTGCCTTGACCCATTTCTTAGGGAAGTCGTAGCTGAGGGAGACCTCCTTAAGCCTGATGAAGTCACCTTTGGCAATACGTTCAGTTGAGTAGTTGTATGCATTGTAGGCGACAGGCAGATGCCTGTCCTGCTGATACTGTTCGCGTGATGCAATCACCGGCACAGTGGTGACATCCTCATTGCCTGGCACAACCCATCTGTTCCTGAACTCGCGCGGCATTGATGACAGGTCACTGTAGCGGTAGTTGAACACAGGGTCCATGCGTACGACATTTCCGAACGAATAAGTAAAGAAGATGTTCAGCTTCAGCCCTTTCCAGGAGAATGTATTACCGAAACTTCCGAAATCAGTAGGGTCGGCTGTTCCTGAATATTCCAGAAAATCGATTTTTTCGCGCTCCTGGAAATAAATCCCGGTTGTGGTCACATTGCCGTCTTGATCCCTGAATGTAGGCAAACCTTTCTCATTCAATCCTTCAAACGGAATAGAGAAAATCGAGCGGACCGGATATCCCTCAAGTGCAAATCCGCTTCCTGACACGAGGTCGATAATCCTCTGCCTGTTGTAAAGGTCAGTTACCTTGTTTGTGGCATGAGAATAAATGAAATCGGTTGTCCACTTGAAGTTCTTCCTGTCGATATTGACAGTAGAAAGCGTCAGCTCGACTCCTGAAGACTGCATGGAGGCAACGTTTCCGAACTTTATCACCTGACCGCCGATACCTTGCGTGGTGACAGGACCGATAAGGTCATAGTTGTTTCGCTTATACCAGTCAAACTCGACATTGATTCTGTTGTCAATGAATCCCAAAGCTGCGCCTACGTTTATTTCATGCTTTTTCTCGTATGTAAGCTCAGCATTCTCCAGGTCGGCCACATAAAGTGCGGATTCCTGGTCACCTGCGCTCGGACGCCAAGGTGTATGGCTGCTGATGACTACGCGTGAGTTTGTCACACTTGCAGGACCGCGGTCAGCCGTAAGAGAGTATGAAGCCTTCAGGGAAAGGAAAGATAATGCAGGATAGGCCGGCTTGAACCATTCTTCCTCATGTATGTTCCATGCACCAGACACGTTCCATGTAGGAAGCCAGCGTGCTGTCGTGGTCTTTCCGAGCTTGTTCGTTCCCTCGTAGCGTATTGTTCCGTTGACAGTATATCTTCCTTGATATGAATATGTTCCATTTGCAAAGAAGGCCACACTTCTTGTAAGTGCATTGGCAAGGGTATAGTACTGCGAACCTTCCTCTGCGCCTTTCTTGAAGACCTGGTAGGCATAGCGAGCAACCTCTCCCATCGAATACTGCATGCCCCAGCCCCTGAACCATGACTGCTGTCTCTGCACAGAGTTGATTTCAGTTCCGGCGAAAAGATTCATTATATGCCCTCCGCGGAATTCCTTGTTATAGGACGCAGTCGCACGGAAATCATACGAGAGCATCTTGAAGTCAGTCCTCTCGTAGATACCTCCGTCAGGAAGCACAGTGACCGGAATTGCATAAGGGTTGTCCGGGTCAGTGTAAAGGAATGAGTTGTTGTCACGTATTGTTGTGGTAGGCATTGCCCTGTAGGCCATTGCCTGGTTTGAATAATCGCTTATTGTATGCTGCTGTGAAGTCGCCGAGTACTTTACGGCAGCAAGCGCAGAAAATTCAAGGCCTGCAAGCGGTTTCAGCTTGAACTCTCCCTGGAACTTAAGGTCAGTGACATCAAAATCCATGTAGTTGTTGTCAAGCTCATGGAGGATGTTGAAGCCTGCATAGTTTCTCGTATAGTATTCATTCGGATCCAATACACGGGATGTGTTGAGGGCGTATGAATAAGGGTTGATGTCGAAGTCACGCTTAACTTCTCCATTGACGGCATCAATGTCGGATGACAATGTTCCCGGTGCCCTCTGCTTACGATATGAAGCATTGGAAATCATATTGAAGGACAACCATTTAAGAATGTTGTATGAAGCATTCAGGTTGGCTGTATAGCGGTTGACAGTGCTCTGTTTCGTCCAGCCCGGATCGAACATTGCACTGATGGAAGCATAGTACTGGGACTTTTCATTTCCTGCGGAAAGACTGACAGAATGGTTATGCATCAAGGCATTGCTGAAAAGCATGTCGAACCAGTCGGTATTCCTGTACTCGGCCTCACGGAGATATGCATTGCGCGAAGCCTCCGTATTAAGAAGGACGCCGTCCGTAATGAGTTTGTACATCTTTCCGTATATACCGCTTTCAGCCGCATTTGACACATCTGAATAATTCAGCCATCCCTTCTGCTCCATTTCGCGGTAAACGCTCATCTGCTCCTGGGAGTTCATGATGTTGAAATTCCTGTAAGAAGGTTTCAGGCGTGTTGTGAACTCACCTGTATAGCTGATTCTGCTGTGACCTGCAGTACCTTTCTTTGTTGTCACGACAATCACGCCGGCCATGGCGCGTGCGCCATATATTGAAGTTGCCGAACCGTCTTTCAAAATCTGGAAGTTCTCTATGTCGTCCGCATTGAGTCCTGCGATTGCCGATGAAATGAGGGTCGTTGCATCTCCGGACGAAAGCTGGTCCGAATCCACCTCCACTACATCCTCCATTATCACACCGTCCACAACCCATAGAGGTTTTGATGAACCGTAGATTGAAGTGGCACCGCGCACACGGATCTTAGGTGCAGTACCGAATGTACCCGATACGTTCTGCACTGACACACCAGAGGCCTTTCCTTCGAGAGCACGGCTGATTTCGGCGACACCGTCCATCTTTGCCTTGTCTCCGTCCACTTTTGCCGTAGAACCCGTAAACAGACGTTTGTCCATTTTTTGCATACCCGTTACGACAACGCTCTCAAGCATTTCAGAATCCGGGTCCAGTGAAACATTCTGGACAGCTTTCCCATTTACCGAAACTTCTTTCTGCTCGTACCCGATAGAGGAAAAGATGAGTGTTCCATTTGAAGGCACCGTGATTGAGTAATGTCCGTCAGCATCGGTGCTTCCTCCTGTTGCAGTACCCTTGATCTGTATAGAAGCAAAGGGTATGGGCTCACCAGTAGAGGCATCGGTGACATTTCCGGTCACTGTAAGACTCTGGGCTGAGGCCAGAACTGTAACGAGGACCGACAACACCGTAAGAAAAACTTTAATTTTCTTCATAAGTTGAACCGTTAATTAAACATAAATATTGAATAGTATCATTTGCACAAGTTAACGAGCGTTTAATGTAACAAACGGCAGTCTATGCATTTTTACCCAGATGCTTACAGATTGAAAGGCAATAAATTTATACACCAACCATTAATTCGTAGAAAAATGATTTACGCTTACATCAGAGTCAGCACAGACATGCAGACCTACTCAAGTCAAGAATTCGAGATCAGAAAATACTGTGACAGTCATAACATCATCATAGACAGATGGATAAGCGAATCCGTCTCCGGAACGGTATCATTAGACAGGCGAACTCTCGGGAAAGCAATAAGGAAAATGAAAAAGGGAGATCTGCTTATATGCACAGAAATTTCAAGGCTTGGAAGAAACATGCTTATGATAATGTCAATTCTTAACCTGTGTGCCAGCAAAGGCATTGCTATCCATACAATTAAAGATAATTTTGATCTTTCAGACAATATAAATTCCAAAATAATAGCCTTTGCATTTGCCCTTGCCGCAGAAATCGAAAGGAACCTTATATCGCAAAGGACTCGTGAGGCCCTGGCTGTCAGAAAGATGGAGGGGATGAAACTCGGACGTCCGTTAGGCAGTTCAGCAAAGAGGATTACGGTTTATAATGAGATTGATAAAATCATGAAATTGATTGATGAAAATGTTCCTTTTGAAAAGATAGCACAGCAATTCGGAATACACCGAAATACGCTCCGCAGATACCTGAAAAGCCATAAGATTGAATAAATTACAATGATTCTTCAAAAAAGTAAATCTTATCATTTCTTCTTAATATTTATAATTGAACTTCCAATTTGTCGTAATTTCCTGTAATTTGACTTTATTTTTCAGGATATGATTCAGCAAATCGCTTGTAGAACGCAAATTGTGAATTTATTCGGGACCTTTTGTTTTTTAGAAATTATTTCATTTCTTTGTATTCCTAAACGATG
>CAMWUW010000063.1 GCA_947177525.1 uncultured Bacteroidales bacterium
ATTCAATACATGATACTTCTCCTGCAATCACTCTCGCCTCAGCAGAGTCAAGCAGCTCCGTTCCCAGTTGCAGTCCGCGTGCAAGTCCCTTTATGTTGCTATATGTCGGCATATTCGGAATCCTTTATCTATTTGGCTCTCAGTTTATTATGGTCCTCAGTCTATTAAGGCTCTCAGTCATGGGGTCCGGCCGCCTCTTATAACCGCCTGTTCCTATATGTTGAAATTCAAACAATTCCATTTTGCAGGTTATATTTACTCCGAATCTTTCAAAATCAACGCGGCAGGGATGTCCGGTCCTTTCCATTACACCGCTGTTTTCTATGCCTGGCGACAGTCCTCCGTCAAGGCTGATAGTCCTCACCGTTGCTGATAAGAGAGGAATTTTTAAGATGGGCATTGCCGTTATATTTGGACTGAAGGCTTTTACCTGTTATCGGGGCGAAATCTTCCATTGACAGTTTGTGAACCATATAAACTTTTATGCAAAATTATGAAGAATATATGATGCTGACAAATAAAGAATGATAAATTGTAAGTGTTGTGCCCTGTCAAAAAATGTAGTAAAAGTATGATATATTGGACCATTGTGGCTTTTCCTCCTTCGCGCTTCGAAAATATTACTCAGTTTGTAGTCGGTTTTGAGTATCTTTGCATCTCTAAAAATGGATTATATGGACGAAAGACTCAGGAGACAGCTTGATTTTATACTTGAGATTGACAAGGAGAAGAATATTTTAAGGCAGACGCATCTGTCCGGAGGGGGAAGGCGCGAGAATGATGCGGAGCATGCCTGGCACATGGCAGTGATGGCATATCTGCTTAAGGATTATGCAAATGAAAAGGTTGACATTGCAAGGGTCATGATAATGTGCCTGATACATGACGTGGTGGAAATTGAGGCAGGGGACACATACGCATACGACGAGGAGGGGCTGAAGACCCAGAAGGCTCGTGAGGATGCGGCCAAGGAGCATCTGTTCGGGATGCTTCCGGACGACCAGAAGGAAGAACTGACTGCAATCTTCGATGAGTTCGAGGCTTACGAGACTCCGGAATCCAAGTTTGCCCATGCAATGGACAATCTTCAGCCGCTGATGCTGAACAACAGCAACGGAGGTGCGGACTGGAGGGAGCATGGGGTATCCTCTGAACAGGTCTATGGGAGGCAGCGCAAGACCGCTCTCGGGTCTGAAAAACTGTTTGAAGTGATTGACGGCATCATAAAGGAGAATATACATAAAGGAAATATTCTTCCGTAGGGAAAGTGCTCTAAGATAATATATTGCAACATAAATGGAAAAATATGAGAGTGTACGGTATGCATAATTGTATGGTAATGAGGGTTTATAGACATGCACTTGTCTTTGCGTCAGGATGTGCGCTCCTGTTTGCGGCGCTTTCATGCGGCTGCCGTAATACGGGAAGGGATTCCGGTTATGGGGAACTTGTGGATCGTCTTGGAGAAATTACGGAGGGCAAGCCAGGGAGTTTCGGCGTGGCTGTAATCACGGATGACGCTGATACCATAGTCTTCAACAATTCTTCATGCTATCCCATGATGAGCATGTTCAAGCTTCCTGAGGCAATCGCAGTCTGTCATGTTCTTGACATGCGGCAGCAGGATCTTGATTCCGCTCTCACAGTGCGCAGGAGCGACCTTGACGAGCATACATGGAGCCCGATGCTGAAGGATTATGCAGGTGAGGAGTTCACGGTCACAGTTGGAAGGTTGCTTGACTATATCCTTATTGACAGCGACAACAATGCAAGCAACATACTGTTTGACAGGATTGTGTCCACAGCGGAGACTGACAGCTATATGCGCATCATATTGCCGGAGAGCGATTTCAGGATAGTGCACAAGGAGTCCGAGATGAAGGCTGACATAATGAAGAGCTACGACAACTGCACTTCTCCGCTGTCATACGCCTGCCTTGTGGACAGGCTTTTCAAGGAAAATATTGTGAGCGACGTCAAGCAGAAGGAGATAATACGCGCCATGACAGTATGCAATACCGGGATGGACCGTATTGCGGCAGGTCTTCCGGAGTCGGACGGCGTGGTATTCGCGCACCGTACAGGTTCGGGCTATACGAATTCGCGTGGTGAGGTCATTGCTGTAAATGACGGGGGATATGTCCGTCTTCCTTCGGGGAAAGGATATTCCATTGCTGTGCTGGTGAAGGATTTCGGCGGCATGCAGGAAGAGGCGGAAAAAATAATCGCAGAGATTTCCGGGGCGGTCTATGAATCTATCATTAAGAGGTAGCGTTGCGTCAGTGCTTGTTGCCGCAGTTGTACTTATGATGTCCGCATTTGCGGAGGCGCAGGATATAAATGACACTCTGATGCGTAAGCAGGCGGATTCGTTCCTGTGTGCCATGCCTGACAGTATGCAGTATCATCAGGCAAAGTCGAATCCCTTGTGCTGTTCTATCCTGTTGTCCTTGCATATCCGGACGGTTCGGATTCATGGAAAGAGTTCGGTGAAGGATATGCCCTTGATTCGCGTCTGATGGAGCAGTTCAATCTTGCATATTCACAGAAAGTCCCTTCCGGCATATCACAGATAGATGTAGGCACACTTCCGGAAGATGAACTTGAGCGCCTGCCCCGAACGCTGATGGTGGCTGCCGGACGCGATATATTGCGCGACCAGGGGAAATGGTTTGCGGAAAAAGCCCCGTCAGGCAGGATACGCAGAATAGAATTTACAGATGCAGTCCATCTTTTCATCACAGTGCCAGGTCAGGAGGCCGCTTTCCGTTCCGCTGTCGAAATCACTTCCTGCTTTGTAGCAGGAACTGAATGATCTGCCAGATTCTATATAGCATTTTAAGATAATTCCAGGGCACATTTTTGCGGGGAGGGTAGTGGCGTCTTTTGAATGTATAAAACTGTGGTGTGTAAGTTGCTGTAAATCATCTGATTCCTTATAATCGCTGCCCTCGCAAATATGGCACCCGTGAATGCGTAATTGCTTGATTGATATGCCCTTGCATTTTACGTTGGGCGGGGCAGGCCTGGTTGGAGAACCAAAAACAAGGGATAAAGACAATGAGTCACCTTCAAATCAGGGGGTAACGATTCACCCCAAACTCAGTAAGTGCCAGAGAGAGGGAATAACACCCCCTGAACCATAAGCCATCTCAGCTCAGGAGCATGCGTGAATGCGGCTCCGGAGTTTTTGTATGTATTCATTCAGAACAACCTGATGCACGGCCCTCGAAACCCATCCGGACAATTCCGCTTCGTGCCGGACCTTGCGCCATGCCCTCCTCCCGGCAGCGGCTGCCTTGCCGATAGTTGCCTGCCGGTCTCCCCACGTTTTGATTGCTGCGAAATAAAATGTAAATTTGTACGTTTGTCGCAGATTACGTTGTGACAGATGTTTAGAATGGATCCCCTGTCCGGCTGCCGGACCAGGCGGAGACCGTGGCGGGGATATTTATTGTGAAATTAAATTATGATTGCATGAAGACTTATATTGAAGCTAACAAAGAGCGTTTTTTTGAGGAACTCTTCTCATTGCTCCGTATTCCCTCAATCAGTTCATCACCTGAAAACAGACCGGACATGGTGCGCTGTGCGGAACGTCTTGTGGAACTTCTCAAAGAAGCCGGGGCAGACGAAGCCGCTGTCTATCAGACAGACGGACATCCTGTGGTTTTCGGCCGGAAGACAGTCAGCCCGGATGCGCCGACAGTCCTTGTGTACGGACATTATGACGTCCAGCCTGTAGACCCGGTGGAACTGTGGCATTCTGCTCCGTTCGAGCCGGAAATCCGTGACGGGGCCATATATGCACGCGGGGCCAACGATGACAAAGGACAGCTCTTCATGCACATAAAGGCCTTTGAATTCATGGTGCGTGAAGCCGGGCTCAGGCACAATGTCAAATTCATTCTTGAAGGAGAAGAGGAAATCGGAAGCCCGTCCCTCGCAAAATGGGCGAAGGAGCACAAGGACATGCTCGCGGCTGACATCATCCTTGTCTCGGATACGACAATGATTTCAGAATCAGTCCCTTCCATCAACTGCGGAATGCGTGGCCTCTCATACGTCGAAGTCAAGGTGACAGGACCTGACAAAGATCTCCATTCCGGACATTACGGCGGAGCCGTGGCCAACCCTATCAACGTCCTCTGCGACATGATATCCTCATTGATAGACAAAGACGGGCACATCACTGTGAAAGGATTCTATGACGATGTCGTGGAACTTTCTGCAGAAGACCGTGCAAAGCTGGCACGTGCACCGTTCGACCTTGAAGAATACAAATCATTCCTCAATATAAAAGAAGTCAAGGGGGAGAAAGGATACACTACACTTGAACGTACCGGAATACGTCCTTGTCTTGATGTCAACGGCATCTGGGGCGGATTCACAGGTGAAGGCTCGAAGACCGTCCTCCCTTCCGAAGCCCATGCGAAGATTTCGATGAGGCTTGTTCCCAACCAGGACAGCGAGACCATAACACGTCTCTTCTGTGAGCACTTCCGGGCAATCGCACCGGATTACGTAAAGGTCGAGGTCAAGCCTTGCCACGGAGGAGACGGCTTCCTTATCCCGATTTCTTCAGAAGCATATCAGGCAGCCTCAAAGGCCATGACCGAAGTATATGGCATCGAGCCTGTGCCGAGCAGGGGAGGAGGAAGCATCCCTATTCTTGCAGACCTTCAGCGCATCCTCGGAATCGACCCTCTTCTGATGGGATTCGGCCTTGAACGTGACACAATCCATTCGCCTAACGAAAGCTACCTGCTTAAGCAGCTTTTTGCCGGCATGGAATCAATCGCCCTGTTCTACAGATATTATTAGGAGGCCGTGCCTGTAATGTGCAGCGAGTCTGCGGATGCACGGCTTTTTCTGATGCAGGACAATGAAAAACAAAAAAAATAGATATATGAACAGAGAACAATTATACAGCCAGATAAAATCAAAGGGAACGATGCTCTGTGTCGGTCTTGACGTGGATTTCGACAAGATGCCGGAACATGTAAAGGCTCTTTCCAAGGGAGGCGAAGTCGCTGCAATGGGACAGCTCTTCAAGGGCAAGGCACGCTCAATCGTCGAGTTCAACAAGGCAATAATAGATGCTACGGCTCCTTATTGCGTAGCATACAAGCCAAACCTTGCATTCTATGAATGCTATGGTGCAGACGGCATAAGGGCGCTTGAGGCCACCGTCGACTATATCAGGAGCCGCTACCCGGAGATGTTCCTGATTGCGGACGCCAAGAGGGGAGACATCGGCAATACTGCAAAGATGTATGCCAAGGCCTTTTTCGAGGAAATGGATTTTGATGCAGTTACTGTTGCCCCTTATATGGGGGCGGACAGCGTCACCCCTTTCCTCGGATATAAAGACAAATGGGCCATTGTGCTCGCACTTACCTCCAATTCCTCTGCAGTCCAGTTCCAGACTGCGCAGAAAGACGGGAAGCCTCTCTATCGTGCAGTCATGGAAGAAATGATGGAAATCTCCACTCCGGACAACATGATGTTCGTAGTCGGGGCGACCAAGGCGGACAAACTGAAGGAAATACGCAGCTTCTGCCCTGACAATTTCCTCCTTGTGCCCGGAGTAGGCGCACAGGGCGGTTCGGCAGAAGAGGTCATTGCAAATGGTGCAAACAGTCATGGTGGGCTGCTCATCAACTCTTCGCGCGGAATCCTCTTCGCGGACAGCACTGAGAACTTTGCCAAAGCTGCGGCAACCGCGGCTGGCAGCACAGCGCGCATCTGATCCGCGAATCAGTCAGCTTCAAGAGCTTCTGTAAAGAATTCCCTGCACATTCTGCGGCTTATCCCGTAGGATGTGCAGATTGTTTTTTTGAATGCCCTGTCCACACCCTTCAGGTCGCAGACATAGAGCCTGTCTACCAAAGACAGGTAAAGAGTGGAGTATTTCATGTCCAGGTTTCTCTGCAGTTCACTTGTATACTCCATTGTCAGCATGACCTCATCTTCACTCAGATTGTCCCTGCAGAATATATATAGGCCATACTCGTCGAAATCTCCGTAGAATCCAGCACCAACCTTCTCGACTTTGCTGGCAATGATGCGCCTGAGCGGCAGGGCAAGTGCCCAGTAGTCATATTCTATGTGTCCGATGTACCGTCCCTCCTGAAGACCGTATCCGTATCCGCTGCTGAGGATCCTCCCCATTTCCTCCCTGTCATTTTCCGACACCTCCAGTCCTGCCATTTCTTTGAGAAGGCTGTTTGCGGCATCCTTGCTCTCCTGCATGGCGCGTGTTACCTCAATGCCGAGTGAGCGGTCCGCCATCTGCAGGTCAGGCCTGTCCTCATTCAGCATGTGCCCGTATTCGCACCCCAAAAGAGATGCGAGTGTGATCCGGGCATATCTCTCAAAAAAATTAGTGTCAAATTTCCTGTTTGCCATTGTTTGATTCGCTTTGCCTGCGGAATTCCTTTGGAGTCATCCCGGTCTTTGATTTGAAAAACTTTGAGAAATGTGAATGTGTCGAGAAGTTCAGGTCGTAGCCGATTTCCTGTATAGTGCAGCAGCTTTGCCTGAGCAATTTCTTTGCCTCCATCAGAGAATATTCTTCAATCCAGGTGGAGGCCTGTTTTCCCGTTGTCCTTTTGAGGGTCTGTGAAAGATATTTGGGCGTAATGCCGAGCTGTGCCGCATAGTACTCCACAGTCTTCTTTTCCTTGAAATGCTTTTCAAGATGCCTGAAAAACTTCTGGGTTATGTCCGGACGCTCTGCCCCGTATGTCGCGACCCTATCCATACCTTCTGTTATTATATTGCATGCCTCCCAGAAAAGAATCCGGATATATCCGTAGACAATGATGTCCCTGTACTTGTTTTCATCCTCTTTTGTCAGCACCTTGAGATATGAATGAATGTGGTGGAACATCTCGGTTTTCCCCTGGCTTAGCTGGTATATCGGATTTTCGTACATCATCTGGTTCAGGCTCATTTTCAGAGGCGCGTCATTGGCTATTTCAAACAGCGAGGCTCCTATGCGGAGAGCGTCGAACCGCATGCCGCCGTCACTCTCCTTTATCTTAAAAGGAGTATTCGGTGCAATTATTATAAAGGTATTCTTCATTACCTCATACTCCTGCCTTCCGATGTGAATCAGAAGCCTTCCCGCAAGGCATATTACAGCAAGCATGGAATTGCAGCTCTTCATTCCGGCATCATGGAAACGGAACTCAAAATCCGGCATCGTGCCGGTATAATTGTCATATATTGATATGTCCATCGTCCAATTTTTCTTCAAATATACAAATAGTATGACAAATATGACAGATTATGGAACAAAAGTGATAGTTGGGGGGGGTATTTATTTTTATCTTTGCACTCGTTCCTGTGAAGGAACATTCCTTAACACACACAATTCAATTCTAAATTTTCTTTTTGCAGGACAGCTCCTGAGCGGGCTGCCCTGCTTCATTTTATTCAAGTTCCTTGGCCAGGCCTCCCTCACTGGTCTCTTTGTACAGCGACGGCAGGTCCTTTCCGGTTTCTTTCATCACCTTTACAGCCTGGTCGAATGACACTCTGTGCCGCCCGTCCGTGTAGAGTGCATATATGCTGGCATCAAGGGCTCGTGCCGCGGCATAGGCATTACGTTCTATGCACGGAATCTGGACGAGTCCGCAGACCGGGTCGCATGTCAGTCCAAGATGGTGCTCCAGCCCCATTTCCGCTGCATATTCTATCTGCGAAGGACTTCCTCCCATAAGCTGTGTCACGGCAGCAGCCGCCATTGCGCATGCCACTCCCACTTCTCCCTGGCAGCCTACTTCCGCTCCGGATATTGAGGCATTGTGCTTTACTATATTGCCAACGATGCCGGCAGTCGCAAGCGCCCTTATGATTCTCTGGTCACTGAATCCGTACACCTGCTTGAGGTGGTACAGAACTCCGGGGAGGACTCCGCATGAACCGCATGTCGGTGCAGTAACGATTGTCCCTCCGCATGCATTCTCCTCACTCACGGCCAGGGCGTATGAGAAAATCAGCCCTCTGGTGCGCAGGACGTCACCGTAGCCCTCTGCACGTACAAAATAACTTGCAGCCTTCCTGCGTATGTTGAGCGGGCCAGGAAGCGCACCCTCCTCGTCGATTCCTCTCTCCACGGCCTCCTGCATGACCTTCCATACAAGCTCAAGATGTTCCCACAGGCCATGTCCGTGTCCCTCGCTCTCATCTACGAACTCCCAGAATGCACGTCCGTTCCTGTTGCACCATTCAAGCAGCTCATTCATTGTGCATATACTGTAGACCTCGTCTTCATCCTCCTCGCCGACGGGATGCTCCATGCACAATATGTCCCCGCCTCCTACGCTATAGTATGTCCACTTGTCGTAAAGGTCCCCGTCCACACTGACAGATGCTATTTTCATCCCGTTCGGATGTACCTGCAGATTCTCCTTCGGCTTCCATTCTATTGTAACGTCTCCGCTACGCTTCTCCCTGTTCTCAAATGTCTCCCTGTCTGTCCACCGCCATGTGCTGAATGCCTCTTCAATTGCCTTGTCTGTCAAATGCCCTTTGCCGGTTGCCGCCAGTGACCCGTACAGGGTTACATGCAGGCAATGGGCGTCAGGGTGATTCTCAAGATAGTTCCTTACGGCCTTGAACGGACCCATGGTATGGCTGCTTGACGGGCCTTTTCCTATTTTGTATATTGATTTTATTGATTTCATCTGCAAGTTCGTTGTTTTTTAGAGATAGTCTTCAAAATACATGGATACTTTGTCCATGAGATGTACCCTGTCTTTTCCTATGACATTGTGCTCGTGGCACGGGTAGGGGAAATAGTCCACCTGCACATTGTTCTTGACACATTCCCGGACAAAGCTCAGGCTGTGCTCCCATACGACCACAGGGTCAATCGCCCCCTGGCATATCAGCAGCTTGCCTTTCAGATCCGCGGCTTTGTTGATGAGGCTCACCTTGCCGTATCCTTCCGGATTCACGGCTGGATTGTCCATATATCTCTCACCGTACATCACCTCATACCATTTCCAGTCGATTACCGGGCCTCCGGCAACGGCAACCTTGAACACGTCAGGGTAGTTTGTAATAAGCGATATTGTCATGAATCCTCCGTAGCTCCAGCCGTGAACACCGATTCTGTCCCTGTCCACGAACGGGAGTTCCATAAGCATTTTCACACCTTCCATCTGGTCTGCCATTTCTGCCTGGCCGCACTGTCCGTGTATCGCTTTTTCAAAGGCTGCGCCGCGGTTTGAGGTGCCGCGGTTGTCCTGCACATATACGATATAGCCTCTTTGGGCCATATACATTTCCCATCTGCGGAGCTCGGCCATGAATGTGTTGCGCACCATCTGTGAGTGCGGACCTCCGTATACATACACTATGACCGGATACTTCTTTGACGGGTCGAAATCCTTAGGCTTTATGAGACGGTACCAGTTGTCAAATGCCCCGTCCGCGCTCTTTACCGTTCCAAGCGAAATCTCTGTGTATGCATAGTCAAGAGTAGGGTCCTCTGCTTCAAGAAGCCTTTCCTTTACTTTTCCGTCTCCGGTGCACAGATCGGTAATGCGCGGCGTGCAGAGGCTGCTCCAGCTGTCCACATACATGCTGCAGTCTTCATTCATTGCTATTTCGTGCCAGCCTTCTTCTTGTGTAAGCCGCTCAGGTTTGCCGGCTTTTACAGCTGCGGCTCCTTTGGACGCGGCTGAAGCAGGAATCCTCAGTCCGATTCTGAACAGATGATTCTCGACAGGTGAAACCTCTGCAGAGGTGTACCATACATGCTTTCCGTCGTTTCCGATATATTCCACATCCGCATCCGTACATGTGAGCCTGCGCACATTTCCGTCAAGGTCGCACAGATACAGGTTGCGGTAGCCGTCCCTGTTGTCCGTCCTGTAGATGAAAAGCCTGTCATGGCCTTTGATGAAATGTATCGGGTCCTGAGGCTCCACATATTTGCTGTTGTCCTCTGTCAGCAATGTCTTTTCAAATTCTCCTGTCTTTGCGCAGTACATGTTTAGCTTGAGATGCTTCTGGCTTCTGTCAAGGACCTGGATGAAAATGTGTGCCCCGTCAGGTGACCAGCACACGTTTGTCAGATACCGGTCCGGTCCGAAGCTGTCTTCTTTTATATATGCCGTACTGCCGCTTTCAAGGTCATATATGCCGACGCTGACTTCTTCCGAATCCATGCCGGCCATCGGATATTTGATTTCCCTGAGGCTTCCTGTGCGTGTCGTTATGTCAAGAAGGGGGAATGACGTGACCTTGCTCTCGTCCTTTCTGTAGAAGGCGAGCCGTGTGCTGTCCGGAGACCAGAATATGCCCCCGTCTATGCCGAATTCATTTCTGCTGACAGACTGTCCGTATGTTATGTCGCCGCTTTCGCTGACGGCAACCGCAGTCATGCTTCCGTCTGCCTTTTTTATATACAGGCTGTTTCCTTCCGTAACGGCCTCTGTCCTTTTGTGTGACTGGCCTCCGAAAGGGGTGTAAAGGCCTGTCTCTGTGTCCAGAGTCTGCCATTTCCCGTCCTTGTGCATCAGAATCAGCGTGCTTCCTGTCCACATGCATCTGAGGTTTGCAGGAGAAAGGTCCCGTGACAGTATGGTCTCTTCCATTGTAAGAAGCCTGCCGGAAGATGCATTGGCTTCACGTGTGCTTACAATGCCTTTCTGGGCATACATAACTAAACCTGTGCAGAGCATGCACAGGATTGTCAATGTCTTTTTCATCGTAATGTTATTCTTTTACTGATATTATACGGTCTACGATATAGGCCTGCTTTCCTCTCCATGGCAGTGCGCCGAGATACTCCTTGTAATGCAGCTCCACGGTCTTGCCCGCGCAGCGCATGAGGGAGTCGGCTATGGCCTTGTCCGTGATTGAAAAGTCAAATTCATACGATTGTATGGCACCGGCATTGACTCCTTTGCCTTTCCCGAATCCGGCCTGTATTGCCCTTCCTTCGTATGTCTTGAACAAATAGCCCTTATATACGACAAAGTTCAGCTCTCCGGCCTTGACGCCTTCTCCGAACACAAAATAGAATTTGAAATAGACGGTCGCTGCGATGGCAATTGCCAGTACGGCCGCAATGATTCCTGCAATTTTCCTTTTCATCATTATTTAAAACAACTTGCGTATGCAAAGTTAGCAAATTATTCCAAAATTCCTGCGCAGTGCAGAAGGGCTATGAACGGCGTCTGCTGTCTTTTGATGTAAGGCTTGACATTCCCGGTGTTGATTTCCTCCCAGTCCCTGACCGTGTCGTAGGCCGCAATGAAATCCTTTGCTGTGAGATATTCGCCTTTTTCAGCTCTCTTGGTTCCAGGTGTGCCTCCTTTCAGAAAAATACAGCTTCCGACGAATGTCGCCGTGAAGCTCAGGCCTTTGACCGTCGTTACCATATTGTCTGTGCTGATATGGCTTACAATCTTCTGCCATGCCTGCTTCCCGTCAATATGACGGAAGTCATTTTTGATTTTCATTCTATTTTATTTAGAGTCCATGGGCATCAAATGTAAGCAAATATTCCGGTTCTTCGGCAAAATGACCGGATTTTCTTGTCATAATTCTTGTGCGGGACATATTGTGCCCTGCTTGTGCTGCCGAATTCCCAAAAATGTTTTCTGTTTATGGATTTAATTCCTAATTTTACGCAATAATGAATTTTATATAGTCTATGAATGCAGAGAATCCTCTTGTAATTGATATCCGTTCTGAGATAGGCAAGCTCGGTGCCGTCCTGCTGCACCGTCCTGGTTTTGAAGTCGAAAACATGACTCCGAGGAATGTCCAGAGGGCATTGTACAGCGATATACTGAATCTGTCCATTGCCCAGCATGAGTATGCCCAGCTTTCCGGCGTGCTTTCAAAAGTGGCAAAAGTATATGAGGTACGTGACCTTCTTGTCAAAGTGCTGGACCGTCAGAAAGCGAGGGAGGACCTTGTGCGGCGGATTTGTGTCAGCGAGGATGTTACCTCATACATGGACATGCTTCTTGACATGAAGTCCGATGAACTGGCAAGGGTGCTCATCGAGGGGCTTCCGGCAAGGATTGACACCCTGACGTCCTACCTCCGTAACGAGTATTATGCCCTGTATCCGCTTTACAACTTCTATTTCACGAGAGATGCAGCTGTCACCATCGGAAACCATGCCCTGATATGCCGTATGGCAAATAAGGTGCGCATGCGTGAGTCGCTGATAATGAATGCCATCTATAGGCACAGCGGAGCCTTCAGCTGTGATGTAATAGACGCAAATGACTTCCAGGGCCAGGATTCACAGGTCATCATGGAGGGAGGGGACATAATCATTGCTCGTGATGACATTATGATTGTCGGAAACGGTGTGAGGACTACTTCATACGGAATTGATTTCATGATTGGCCGCTTCATGAGAAGCTGTCCTCCCGGAAGATACAATGTCATAGTGCAGCAGCTTCCTTCTTCTCCGGAGTCTTTCATACATCTGGACATGGTGTTCACTCTTCTCGACAGGGACAAGTGCATGGTCTTCGAACCTCTTATAATGCAGGCGAACCAGTATCAGACAGTGCACATTACCATGGATGACGGAAAGGTTACCTCAATCCGCCCTGTAGAGGGAATAATTCCTGCTCTGAAGAAACTCGGAATGGACCTGAAGCCGATAATATGCGGAGGTGAGGATGAATGGGACCAGGAACGTGAGCAGTGGCACAGCGGTGCAAACTTCTTTGCCTTTGCACCGGGAAAAGTCTTGTCGTATGCCCGCAATGTGCATACTCTTGAGGCCCTTTCCGATGAGGGATTTGAAATTGTACGTGTCTCAGACTTCATCTCAGGAAAATCAGACCAGTATGTTTTCTCTGACAGGCCGTGTGTCGTTGCTGTGGACGGGTCGGAGCTTCCGCGCGGAGGCGGCGGTGCGAGATGCATGACAATGCCGTTGTCACGCTCGAAGGTTGACTGGTAACATCTGTGTCAGACGCCTTTTCTGTTGTCATAGATGTCTATATGGAGTCTTCCTCCATATCTGACGCTGTGTCTTACGGCCATTTCCAGCACTTCCTGCTTTTTCTGCGGATTGAGCTGCATGCGTGTCTGTCCTTCAGGCATTAGTATGATTTGTTCTCTGCGCACATAGCCGGGGACAATGAATTCATCTTCTATCTCGGACCAGTCATTTTCGTCCTTCACGACGAATTTGAACCATGCCTCCCTTGCATTTGACATTTGTGCAAGGGCCTCCGGATTGTATCTTGTGTTTTTTGCTATTCCGGAATGACTGAGCTTCGGGGAGTTGTTCCAGCAGTCTGCAATGTCCCATAGTGCGGCATTGCTTTGCCGTACCGGAATGCTGCATTCATTCTCGATTTCAATGAAAAGCCTGTCCCTGCATTCTGCCTTCAGCCTTGCGAGAAAGGATGTAAGGACATCCTGCTGAAGCAGGGGAGAGCCTCCAGTGACTACAAGATGATGTCCCATTTTCAGCCTTTCCGTTATCCCTCTGCCCTTGAAAATGTCCAGCAGCTCTTCTGTGCCGGTTGCGGTGGATTTGCCAAGTATATCTGCCGTGTCGCACCAGCCGCATCTCACATGGCAGCCTGACAGCCTGAGGAAAACTGCGGGGCATCCTGCGTATGCGCCTTCTCCCTGGGCTGCATCTATGAAAAGTTCACAGACCGATAGGCTGTCCGGACCTTTAGCCGAAGGGTTTTCCGGCAACTCACCGGGTCTTATGATGTATTCTGCCATTACCTGTGGATTTCTTCGTAGTGAAAGCATCTGCATGCAGGACGGCCGTCAAGGATGCCCCTGGTTGAGGAAATGACTTTCCATGTTTCCTGCCAGCAGCTGTCTCCTTTCAGAATCCCGTCAGAAAAATTGCACAAGGAGACTGCGGACGCCATTGTTTTGAGCAGTTCCTTGTCTTCAAGCTCTGTCTCGGCCCATCCTGTCTCGGTCTCGTGTATTCTTACGGAGCTTACTTTCACATCGCCCTGGCCGTTTATGGGAACAGTGCAGTTTATTATTCCTTGTATTACAACATGGAAAAACAAGGCGAGATTTTCTGCGGAAGGGGAAAACGGAAGCTCAATCCATCTTTCATTTTCATTCTTGATGAAATTCACAAGCTCTCCCTTGTCCTCTGACCAGATTATGTATGAATGGTCGAAGGCATCAAAAAGCGAACTGACCCTGCCTTTGAGAAGACCGAAGTCCATAACCATACCTGCATTGTCAAGAGATGATGCATGCAGCATCAGTTCTGCCTTAAATGAATGCCCATGTATGTTCTGGCGGCATCTCACTGTGCTGCAATTTCTTACAATGTGTGCCGCTTCGAATTTAAATAATTTCCTGATTTTCATGAATGTCTGCGGTTTTGCCTTTCCGGGGAACGGCAACTGTGCAAATCTATGCTTATGCAAGTTTTCCCTTTATGGCTTCTGCCATTGCATGCATGCTGCATTTTTCAGGAGAGTATGCATGAGGGAAAGAGATGCCTCCCGGCTGCCTTCCTGCAATGTCCTCCGGCATTTCTATAAGCTCGAATCCCATGTCCTGCGCCTGTTCGGCAAGTTGTCTTACGCTTGTCGCAGCCCATGAATATGAGCCGAATGCGCAGAATTTGCGTCCTTTGACACTTCGTGCGGCTATAGCTCTCATGAATGTCTCGGCAGGAGGGAAAATGCCCCCGTTGTATGTCGGCGAGCCTATGGCTATGGTGTCGTATTTGAAGACATCCCTCAGTGCATCTGAAATGTTTTCCCGGCACAGGTCATGGATTGAATTCGCTATTCCGAGCCTTGTCAATTCTTCTGCCAGGCAGCGCGCTGCCTTTGCTGTGTTGCCGTACATGGAGCCGTAGGCAATGCAGACGCCGGGTTCCGCTTAATATTTGCTGAGCCTGTCAGATATGCCGCCAACCTCGGCTGTGAATTT
>CAMWUW010000064.1 GCA_947177525.1 uncultured Bacteroidales bacterium
CGTGTACTCTGCATGTACGGTTTCTCCCTGTCTTGCTTTGCCGAAGTTGAACGTGCTTGCTTCAAACATAGGGCGCGGTCCTGCCGCTTTTTTCTGGTCGCTGAGTGAACTGAAGTTCTCTTTTGTGAATGCCCAGATTCCTATTCTTTTGTCTCCGTCATTGTTTTCGTATGTCTTTCCTTCGGCGACCGGCGTGGCCCAATACCAGTTCTTACCCCATTTCTCTCTCGAAGATTTCACGGTAAAAGACATTTCTGCAGTACCGCGGGCAGGAATGGGATTAGGGGTGATTCTGATGTCCAGTCCTTCCGTGATGTTCTCAAACCATACCTGCAGCGGCTTTCCGGAGAGGTTTGCCACCATTACGGCTTCGCTTTTGCTGCCTCCCTGTTCCAGGTTGCCGCATTTGATTCTGGAATCGCGAAGTGCAAGCGGACCATAGCTGACAGGATATATTTCTTCCAGAGGGCGCTCTTTCTGATGTGATATTCCGCGTAGTTTGAGTATAATGGGTTTCTTGACGTCTGAAAGGTAGACTGTGAGACTTTTGTCAAATGGATATGGACCTTCGTCGTTTGAATATGTGACTGAAATCTTGCCGGTCATTCCCGGGCGTATCGGCTCTTTTGTCCATTCTACTCCGGTGCATCCGCATGTTGACACTACATTATATATGGCAGCCGGCTTTTCTCCTTTGTTGGTGAATGTGAATGTGCATGAGACCGGACCGCTTCCGAGCATTATGTCTCCGAAATTGTGTACTGTCCTGTCGATTTCAAGACCGTTTTCAAAACGTTCCTGTGCATTTGAAGTTATATGGAATGCGGTTGCGGCCGCAATTATCATTATGTATTTCCTGATGCTCATGTTCTTGTCCTGTTTTGCCTGTTTCAATGGCAGGTTTTAAAAATAGCCTGTATAGTGTAGCCAAATGTCCTGTTTTCAGAGAGTTGTGCTGACTTTCGTGGTGGCCTCTCTCTGACTTTCCAGGGTGCAAAGATACTATATTCATTCGTAATTATTCATTTTTGTCTTTGCAACTTGCATGCATAGCCGGCCTGGGGCTATGTGGAAGCATTAATGGCCTGCTTTGGGCTGTGCGGAAGCATTATCATTCGCAGAGAATTTCCTTCTGCAGCCCCGGCATTGGTCGCATTGCGTAGTATGGGCGGGTCATCAGGTTTCGCATCTGCTCCGCCCGTATGCCTGAAGTGATAAAATCCGTGTCTGCAATTTATACTGCCAATCTTGATGTTGCGTGTAATGCTTTGATATTCATTATGTTACTGTATTTCGCTGCCCTGAAAACGGGGCAGCGAAATACAGCAACTGCCTGTGGTCCATGCTTTACGCATCACGCGAAATTCAGAATGATTTTGGCGGCTGTATTTGAATATCAAAATTAATGACTAAATTTGCGCCTTGAACGGAGCGATCCGCGAAAGCGATATGCAGATCTTTTCCGCTGAAACATGAACACTTAAAAGATATTTAAAATGGCTTACAAAATTACAGAAGATTGCGTAGCATGTGGAACATGCATGGGCGAGTGCCCTACAGGCGCTATTTCAGAGGGTGACATCTATAAGATTGATCCTAATGTATGTATCGATTGCGGTACTTGTGCAGATGCTTGCCCTATGGGTGCTATTGTAGCCGGTGAGTAATCCGCTGTACCTTTGGAATCAGCAAAGGGGCTTGACTAATATTTCTAGTCAAGCCCCTTTTTCTTATTTTCCGGCGAGATCACCTTCAACCTTATTTCCCGATATTCAATTCTCGGAGGAGTATCCTGACTTTTTAGACCTCTCTTTTTGTTATTTTTTGCAGAGGTCACCTTCAACCTTGCCACTAAACATCCAAATTTCAAGGGGGGATCCTGACCTTTTGGGGCGGTCTCTTTTGGTTTTGCTCCGTTTGTTGTGCCGTCTGTTTGGCCTTGTTTGAAGCCGTAGTGTGCAAGTTGTTGTAAATCAGCTGATTCCTCATAATCGCTGCCCCGTTTTTGGCGTGCAGCGATTATGAGGAATGTATTGGCTATCAGTAGATTATGCATCACGGTCATTGGGTTGACTGTCCGCATATTTTACCTGCCACTTTACTTAGCACCTTACTTGTCCCCGTTCCAGGTCTGCAATGTTAATGGAGGACCTGGAACGGGGTGATTTTGTAATGTGTTGTTTATTAGTTTGTTATGATTTTGGGCCGTTCCAGGTGTCACACTTAAAATGCAGACCTGGAACGGGTGAATGCACAAGCAACATATATTTTCCGTCAAACATGCATTGTCGGATTTATATGGCTGGAGAGATGAAGATTCGGTTTATTTGTTTGGCGTGATGCCTGATGATTCCGTTGTTTGGCATGGCTGGACAAAGTGAGGGCATGGGCTGGCAATATTACAGTTTTTCTGGCCATGTTTCCTATCTGGAACATTGCTCTTCCGAGGCACTGGGCAGAAGTTTGCCGGGCACAATTGTCACAAGAAAGGTTATTGTTATGTCCTCCGGAATCTTCTTTTCCAGTTCGGCACCGATGATGGCAGAAAGATATGCTCCTGCATACCTTCCGAAGCTATAGCCCTGCGTCCCCGTTATCGCTGATGAAATAACCGCAAGAGGATTGCACTTCATCACGAATAGCTTGAAAGATCCGCAAAAGAGGAGGTTGCAAGCTGCCCTATTCATAAGTCCGGGTATCAGCGAACAGAAAAGCTACATCGCCATTTTACCGAGGGCTTTCGCTATATATTTCTTGAAAAATCTTTCCATACAGTCTTGAAACCGGTTGCCGTGATGTTTATGAGCTCTTTTGTTGTCTGTGCCGGGAACATGGGAAACAGTCCTGCACATCTGCTGATATGGTATATGAATGAACCTGCCTTTCTGAAAAGGTAGACCTGGCTTCTCTGCTTTCTGAAGCATGCCCTCTCATGCCCGAAGTTGCCCTCTTTGAGGATGCGTGCCAGGACTTTCTCTGCCTTGGCCCTGCATCCCGGGTTGTAGAATGGGAACTCGTCTGAAGGCAGCCCGAGCCAGTCGGATGCAATGCATCCGAACACTTGCCATTCCTCTTTCATGTCCAGTTCTCCAAGCACTTTTCCTAAGTAGCCGGTGTCAATCATGCCTTTCCTCGAGTGGAGGAACATTGCCCAGTCGCATATCTGCCGCAGTCCGATTCCGCCTGCCATGAAATGGTGCCACAGATGGCTGAATATGTAGAATGCGTTGAAATTGTCCGACGGAGTCACGACATTTATGTCTCCGAAGTCAAGAGGCACTGTGCCGTTTGACAGGCCGTCTTCAGAATATTTCCTGTAGATTGCATCCAATTTCCGTGATGAGGTGCAGATTCCGCTGAACCTGTGGATTTCGACTGTCACCATGCCGAAGGACAGGGATGCATGCTTTGGGCTTTCCTCAATGTCATTGCCGTCTGAAGAAGAGAGCGGGAGCAGTACATTCATTGCCTTGTCGTAATTCTTCTCCCCGACCCAAAGGTCTATGTCCCCGCACTGGCGCAGCTCCGGACATGGCCAGTTCCTTGCAAGCCCCTGGCCTTTGAGCAGTACCGGCTCCACTCCTGCTGACCTGAGACAGGACACGACATGCACAAGACACCTGTTGAATGTGTTGTGCACGGCACAGTTCTTTATTATGAATGTCCTGATCTTCTCTCTGTAGCCGTCTGGCAAGGAAGCAGCTGCCTCTGGACATTGAAGGACAGCCTGACCTATGATGCCTGTCAGGGACTGGGCCTTTGCCATCCTGAATATGTCTTCCCAGCGGAAGTCTCCTGCATCGGGGATTGTTTCTTCTTTTTTCCACAGGCCATTGCGCAGAACCTGGAGAAAAACTTCGCCTGTTCTGTCCATTATTCTGCTATTCCGGCATTAATCCATGCCGCACACAGGTTTTCTGCGTCTGTTCTTGCCCTGCTGCCGTCAATCCCGTATTCCCGGACAAGCATCTCTGCCATTGTCTCCGGGTCAAATTCTTTTCCTTCAAGCTGCTCCCATAGGAATGCGGCAGTGGAGTTCAGGGAAATCAGCTTGTTGAAGTTGATGTTCTCCATCCCCTCGGCTGTAATTATGTTTTCTCCGCACATTTTCCGGAGAACGAATCCTTTTTTTATTTTCATGATGTCGTGTTTTGATTCTTTCTTATATGTCCGCCGCGTCCCGGCAGTTTTCCGATATTGTCACATGCCTTTCCTGCAATCTGCCGCACTGTGCCGTTCATGGCAGAGGCTCCTGGCTGACAAGCTTTCTCCACAGGCCGAGGGGCCATCTCCGTACAGGCCTCAGCATATTCCAAATCCATGAGCAAGCCTTCCATCCGCAGCTTTCGCATGAGATTGTCCTGCCGTCGCGTGTCCGTTCTGTCATAAGCCCTATTATGCCGCTGACATACGCTTTCTCGGTTCCTTTGACATTGCCGTCTCCCATCAGCACAATCTTGTCTCCCTCCCTGCGGATAATCCGGTGCAGCACATATTGGCCGCGCATATCCTGCGCAAGCGCCACCTGGCCTGCCTTTATGTCTGCATCAGTCCACGGGGAGAGCGTGATGCTGTCTTTCTTGTGGATGATGAAAGGGTTCATGCTGTAGCCTTTTGCCGTAATTGTGACGCGTTTTCCGCTGGAAATCTGTTTGCTGATTTCCTTCATTATGACTTCCGGATCCTTTGTTATCGTCTTATCCATGCTCTAAGAGGTGTCCTTTGGCTGTGACTATGGCAAAATTACTGAAATATTTCTTACCTTTGAAAGATTGTTTGCATTTATTTGCATTCAGGTGGTCTGTTATGAAAAAGTCAAATGTATATACTGTCGCCGGACATTCCTTTTCCGTTGCTGTTCCGGAGGAATTCCTGCGGCATCTGTGTCTGGAAAATTATGCTCCCTTTATGGATAATGGGGAAGCCGGGACAAAGGAACTTCTTTTTTGTCTTGATGTGGTTGTGGCTGATGACTTGGCTGATGTCATGCACGGCAGTGTGAAGGAGCTTCTGAATGAGGAGGCTCCGTATTTCTGGATTTTCGAAGGAGGGGAGGAAGCTGAATTCTGTTTCGGATTTTCCCGCTGGAAGTCTGGCCCGGACTGCATTCTGTGCCCGTCAGGCGATTTTTCAAGGGCAACAGTATATGTCCCGCGTTCTGGCGGTGCTGAATTGGCGGGATTTGCAATAGACAATTCCCTCATGCTCCTGTATGCATTCCGCTCTGCTCCATACGGGACTCTTCTGTTGCATGCTTCGGTGGTGGAATATGCCGGAGGGGGTTATATGTTCCTTGGACGCAGCGGTACGGGAAAGAGTACGCATAGCCGTCTGTGGCTAAGTAATTTTGCTGATGCGTCTCTGCTGAATGACGACAATCCGGTTGTGCGGGCGGAAAATGGACTTGTCAATGTGTACGGAAGCCCGTGGAGCGGCAAGACTCCGTGCTACAGGAATGCCGTGCTTCCGCTCAAGGCGGCAGTCAGACTGTCACAGGCTCCGCATAATCGTATGGAGAGACTTGCCCCTCTCAGTTCGTATGCATCTCTGCTCCCCTCATGTTCATGCATGAGATGGGACTCCGCAGCAATGGCTGACCTGCATTCCGCATTGGAGAAAATCGTGTCTTCAGTGCCGTGCTGGCATCTTGAGTGCCTTCCCGATGATGAGGCGGCCACTGTATGCCGTGATGCCGTAATCCGTTGATTTAAGGTCATGAAGTATCTGAAATGGATTCTGGGGGCGTCCCGTCCGTATTCGCTGCCGCTGGCTGCGGTATCACTGTCGCATGTGCTTCTTGCATGTTGCTCGGTAGGCTTTGTATATGTGAGCAGGATGCTGGTGGATACGGCTTCGGCTGTGTCTTCCGGGAGACCTGTCGTGCATGGACTTATGTTCTGGGCTTTTGCTATGGCAGCTGTGATATTGCTCAGAATATTTTTGACGGCTTTGAGGAATTATCTTTCTGCAAGGACGGAATTGCGAATGAGGAATGCCCTGAGGGGACGTCTGTTCGATATTTTTCTTCATGCTCAGGCTGAGGGACAGGAAATCCCGCATTCCGGTGACATCGTGAACCGTCTTCAGGATGATGTGCGGAATGTTTCCGGTGCCCTGGCATTGTCGCTTCCCGGGCTTTTCGGAATACTCCTTCAGTTTATTGCTGCATTTGGCTTTCTGCTGTATCTTGACGTTAGGCTGGCACTTGTGATTGTGGCTGTAGTGCCTGCCGGAGCTGTTGCCGGCAAACTGGTGACCGGGCGCATGAGAAATCTCACGCACAGCATTAGGAGCAGTGAATCACGCGTGCAGTCATATCTCCAGGAGAGTGTCCGTAATGTTCCGCTCATCCAGTCTATGGAATACGTGCCGGACAGCTGCGGCGCATTGGAAAATCTGCAGGGAGAATTGTATGGCAGCGAGATGCGCAGGACAAGGCTTGGGACTGTGTCCAGGGTTTTGGTTTCGGCAGCATTTTCCGCCGGCCATGCTGCGGCTTTTCTGTGGGGAGTGTATGGCATAAGTACAGGGAGTGTGACATACGGAATGATGACTGCATTCCTCCAGCTTGCGGGGCAGATTCAGAGGCCTGTGGTTGAGTTCGGAAGCCGTGTCCCGGCTCTGGTCAACTCTCTTGCATCTATTGACAGAATCATGATGATAGAGTCACTTCCCGTGGAAAGTGTGGCATCTCCTGTGTTTGTCGGAGGAGTTGCGGGAGTGCGCCTGAAAGATGTGACTTTTTCATATCCCGGTTCCGGGAAATTCGTGTTCAGCGGTTTTTCCTATGATTTCCGTCCGGGAAGCAGGACTGCCGTTGCCGGCCCTACCGGGGTAGGGAAGAGCACGCTTGTGCGGCTTCTGCTGTCTTTCCTTTCACCGTGCCGTGGCTCTTTGGAAATCTATAATTCTGATGTGACGGTGCCGCTTTCGGCAGAAACCCGGTGCAATCTTGTCTATGTGCCGCAGGGCAACAGTCTTTTCAGCGGTACAATCCGGGATAATCTTCTGATGGGCAATCCGTCAGCTTCCGATGAACAGATGGAGGAGGCGCTGCGCCTGGCAGCCGCAGACTTCGTCTTCGGCCTGCCCGCCGGACTCGGCACGCAGTGCCGCGAGTCCGGCGCGGGCCTGTCCGAGGGACAGGCCCAGCGCATCGCCATAGCCCGTGCCCTGCTCCGTCCGGGTTCGGTGCTCCTGTTTGATGAATTCAGTTCTGCACTTGATCCGCAGACTGAAGAAGTGCTTCTGGAGAGGCTGACGGCAGGACTGCCAGCCCATACCATGATTTTCATTACGCACAGGGAGAAAGTGATTGAGTACTGTGACAATGTCCTTGTTCTCAATGATGGCGCCATGAAAGATTATGGTTTCCGGTAAATTCCCGGTTGTGTTTCTTAATGAAAAGCTCCGTTTCAAGATTTTGCGTGGTGCGCAATTCGTTGTGAGTTAATCTTTTGCTGATAATCGCTGCCCCAAAAACGGGGCAGCGATTTATAGGATATGGCTGAGAGTCAAGGGTTTGCGTATCACGGATTTGCGAGGGAAGGGAATGCGTTTCGCTGCTTTGTGCATCGATATTGTCCGGAAAACATGAAAAACATTGCCTGTCGTTTGCAAAAATGAATAAAACTTTCTAAAATTGCACAATGAAATGTTGGAGACCGTGGAACTTTGAGTCCACAACGCGATATGGGAGATCGTTCCTGTATCGCTGTTTTTGTTTTTAGGGGGGATGGTTAAGATGAAAAGAAGACAAAACGGGGCAGAGGACTATGTGATTCAGGACTTTCCTGCTTCAGAAAAGCTTATGGACGGGAGAATACTGTATCCTTCGGACGGGGCAGTCTGCAGATATGTGGACCTTATGTCTGACACCGGGTTCAAACTTGTCTTCGGGACAGAGGCAAACAAGGATATACTGATTGATTTCCTCAATGAGGTCATTCCGGAGCACTGCATAAAGGACCTTGAGTATATGGACAAAGAGAAGCACGGGGATTCCCGTGATGAGCGCGGCTGTGTCTTCGATGTATATTGCCGTACTGATTCCGGAGTAAGGATTATAGTTGAAGTGCAGAAGAGAAGCCATGACTGGTATGTTGAGAGGACACTTTATTATTCTACCTTTCCTGTAAGGGAGCAGATGAATATCGGCGGACTGGAGTACAAAATGTGTCCAGTATATGTAATCAGTATTCTTCAGGGAGTGCTGGGCGGAATCAGCTGTGGTGACGGCGTGCTTAGCAGATTCCGGCTTTATGAGGAAAATAGCGGCACGCTGCTGACGGACAAGTACAACCTTGTCTTTATTGAATTGGGCAAGTTCAGAAAGAGGCTCGATGAACTTGACGGAAGTATTTTTGACGGATTCTGCTACAGTCTCAGGAATATGGCTAATCTGATGGACCGTCCTGTGGAACTTCAGCAGGCTGTTTTTTCAAGATTGTTTGAAGCTGCACGGATTGCCAGGATGGACAAGAACAAACATTTTAGATATAGAAAAACCATGACAACGGAAAGGGATATTCACTGTATTGCGCTTACGGAGAGAAGAATCGGACTGGAAAAGGGAATGGAGGACGGGATTGCGATGGTGGTCGGGGCAATGAAAAAACATGGCATGCCTATAGATGTAATCGCGGCAGTCTCCGGATGGACGGAAGAAAAAATACGTGGCATCGGGCAAAGCTCTGATGACTGATTGCTTTTGCATCCGTCCGCCTGTGGCTTGCTGCTGAGTCAAGCTTTTCAAGAACATAATAAAGCAAAGGGATTTTTCCGTGCAGCCGTAAACTCTGTAGAAAAATCCCCTGGCTCAATCAGAACGCTCAGTCGTTATTCATCTGGACAATGTCTGTGCGTCCCATTTCGCTTTCACCGAGCAGATGCTCACAGAAATAGTCCGCCATCCTCCAGAAGAAATACTCATTCATATCCCCGAATCCATGCCTCTGTCCAGGAAGCAGAAGCATGTCGAAACGCTTGTTGGCACGTATGAGCGCATCCACGACCCTGATGGTGTTCGCCGGGTGCACATTGTTGTCGATGTCCCCGTGCACAAGAAGCAGATGGCCTTTCAGGCGTCCTGCTATTTCAGGATTGGTGCTGATGCTGTAGACAAATGTCGTGTCTCCTTTCTCGGTAACTTTCTCAAGTATCCCGTGGTGCTGCTCGCTCCACCACCTGTTGTATATCCTGTTGTCATGGTTTCCTGCACACGAGACCGCAACGGAATAGAAGTCAGGATATTGCAGGATTGCCGCCGTTGACATGAAGCCTCCGCCGGAGTGACCGTGGATTCCGACCCTTGTGCCGTCTATCCATGGATATTTTGCCGCAAGTCTCTGCACCGCAGTCTTCTGGTCCTCAAGCCCGTAGTCGCGCAGATTGCCATAGCCGTAGTTGTGGTACCATTTCGACCTGTTGGGATGTCCTCCGCGGTTTCCCACGGTAATCACGATGAATCCGAGCTGCGCAAGCCTGTCCGTCCTTGTCATCCCTTTGCTCCATGAGATGTTGTTTGCCTCCACCTGCGGGCCTGGATATACATATTCTATTATAGGATACGTCTTCGTGGAGTCGAAGTCAAACGGCTTGTAGATGGCTCCATAGAGGTCGGTGATTCCGTCAGCTGCCTTTACCGTGAACCTTTCCGGGAATTTGTATCCTGCCTCGAAAAGCTTTGACAGGTCTGCCTGCTCCAGTTCACGTATGACTTTCCCGCTGGCTGTGCTTATCAGGCATGACGCCGGTGCCGCATCCACTCTCGAATAATTGCAGACGGCGTATCTGGCATCGTCCGGAGTCTCTGCACTGACGTCCATGTCCTCCATGTCAAGCTGCTTCAGCCCTTTGCCGTCAAGCCCGACGCGGAATGTATGCATCTGGTAAGGGTTCTCTCCGCGGTTGTATCCGCATGCGCTGAAAACTATATATCCCTCCTTCTCGTTGACTCCGAGGATGTCCTCGACATGGAATGCGCCCTCAACCACCGGCCTGATGAGATTCCCCTCGCTGTCATACAGATACAGGTTAGCCCATCCGTTCCTTTCCGACCAGTGCAGCAGCTGGCTTCCGCCGCGGATAAGTTTCAGCGGCCTGCTTTCCACATATGTGTTCATCCTTTCCGAGATTACAGTCCGTGTAGAGTCGCTTCCGAGGTCAACCCTGCATATGTCCATCCTCTTGAGGTCACGGCTCTGGCGTGTGATGTAGAATCCGTTCCCGTCTCCGAGCCACCTGTAGCCACCGAAGTCACGGTATCTGTCTTTCTGGGAGTACTCCGCTGTGCTGATTCCTGTAGACTGGTCCTTGAATGCGTTTATGCGTACCGTCCTGCTCTCTCCGGAAGGCATGTCGAATATGTACAGGCTTTCAGCCGGGGAAGGCTCGCCGGGCATTTGGTATTTGTATGTCTCTAAGGTAGGGCGCGGATTGCTGAGGGAATTGATGACCCACATCTCCTTCAGCCCGCGCATGTCGTATCTCATGGTAGCGAAATGCCTTGAGTCGGGTGACCATGCCAGTTCGTGCACAAATACGCGCTTTGTCGTGTCGGTCTCGGTGTTGCCGGTGTAGCTGTTTGACCCGTAGCCGAATCCCTTTGTCCCGTCAGATGTGAGCCTGTGCTCTATGATTGTGCTGTCCTTTTCATCCTTGGCCGCTTTCCTGAGGCTGGTGGAGTCCATATAGAACAGGTTGTCATTCTTCATGTATACACCGTACATCCCGTCTGGTGAGACGTTTGCCCATCTTGGATATTTCTTTGTCTTTTTCTTTGTCTCTTTCAGCGTCCTTGAGGCCGGGTCGTACTCAAAATGGAAAATCTTCTTGTTCCCGTCCTCCTTGATAAGGGTGCTGTCCTTCTCCTCGGCCGTGCTGCGGATGTCGAATGTGAACACCTTGTCGTCCACGAGTCTCATGTTGCTGATCGGGATATGCCTTGCATCGAACGGGTCGCGTACAATCCCGGTCAGCTCCATAGCCAGCTTTTCCATGTCGAATATGGCCTGCTTCTTCCCGCTTGCAGGGTCAACTATATAATATTGTGTCCCGTCCGGAGTCTCCCAGCTGTACCAGAATCTGTCGCTGTCGCGGAACCAGTTCGGGCGTACATTGGTGGAGAAGACCATCTGTGAAATCTTCTTCTGCGAGAACCGTTCCGCCAGTTCATAGTTAGGCTTCTGCGCCGCTGCGGATATACCGGCGGCAAGCATGGCCATGATGATTAAAGTCCGTTTCATATTGTCAAAAAGTTAAATCTGTCTGTCATATGCCGTTTACATATGTTCATGCTCTTCATTTTAAATTGAATGATGGACATATTCACGGTACTTCTGCATGTATACCTCACAAAGATAGCAATTTATCAGTTATATCATAAGTGAACAAGCCTTTGTTAAGATGTGTTCTATGTGCCTGTAATTGATTGATGCTGTTCAGGGGTTATAGATATTACAATGAAAAACTTACTGATGCATCGGATTGGACATCTTTGCCGGTGATTATGGTTCTCTTTGGTTGGACACAGACTTTTGAATAGTCAGAAATGATTTTCCTGATTTGAGGATAATCCGAATTGTCACTTTTGTTATCAGTGCGGATTGACTATATTTGTCACGAGAATAGCTTAAGGATTTATCTAGTTATTTTTAAAGGATGATGTGTGATGAAAAAGCGTGATGTTTGGATTCTGCTTGTCGGAATCATATTCAATTCGTGCTCTGGTGTAACCAATGCTGACAAATGTCTTGATGCCGCTGCGTCTCAGATGCGCAGTGACCCGGCCTTGGCGTTGAACATATTGGAGACAATGAATAGAGATCGTTTGAATACCAGTCGCTTGCGGGCCCGCCATTCTCTCCTGTACTCCATGGCTCTTGACAAGAACTATGTAGACCTTAAGACCGACAGCATAATAGCACCGGCTGTCAAGTATTATTCGCATTATGGGGCTGCGACAGATAAACTTCTTGCATATTATTATGAAGGTATCATTTTCGTGAATGCAGGAGATTATGAATCAGCTATGTCTAGTTTCGTCAAGGCTGAACGTTATGCCGACAGGTGTCGTGACAAGGGAGCTGTTGGCAGGTTATATTCAGCAAAAATGGCAGTATATCAATTTGTATATGATGATTTTTCTGCATTAGTCCAGGGTGAACTTGCTGCTGAGCATTTTCTTTCTGCCAATGATACGGCTTGCTACCTTAATGAAATGATTAATTTGGCAACATTAAGTGGTGTAATGCATGATTATGATAAGGAGAAAAAATATCTCAGCAATATCCGGTCATATTGGGATTATCTGTCAGACGGTCATAAAAGCCGCTACTATTCCATAATGCTCTATTTGTCTCAGGATGTTGATGATATACATACGGAGGACGTGATTTCCGAATACCTGTCTTCGTTGCCTGATAGTTCTGTTATAAAGTGGAAAAGTGTGTCTGAAGCTTTTTGGGCAGTAGGTGATAGCGAAAAGGCTTTGGATGCGCTTGAATCGTATCTCCAATATGGTGGTGAAAAATCCGATTCATATTATGTCGTTGCTTCCAAGGTATATGATGCGATAGGTGACGTTGTGATGGCTTTGGATGCATACAAGCATTATTTTGCCATAGTTGACCGGTCAAATGCAGAGATTCTTGAGAGCGAAACAAGGTTCATTGAAGAGCGCAGTAATGCGGAGTACAGGTCCCTCCGGCACAAAATGTTAATCATTATTTTGGCTTTGTCTCTGACTATAATAGGATTGATTTCATTTATTCTGATACAGCGCATCAAGCGTGTAAAAAAGGAGAAGGAAGCAGAGAGTCTTCGTTACAAAATTGAGCGCAACAGAATCGAGGAGGAAAAGGTGCAGGCTGAAGAGGCATATATTTCACTTAAGGAAGTGAAAGCTAAGGATGACCTTGAGCATTTGCGATTAGTCCAGGAAAATGAACATATGGAACGTATGATTGATTCCCTTAAAAAGGAGATGGAACGTTTGAAAAAGATACGTAGGAACAGATCCTTTGACAAAGAAACAATTGATATCATAGAGAAACGCCTGGGTATATTGCACAAGGTAATCCTTGCAGAGAGATTTGATTCCTTCAAAGAAATGGCACACCAACAGGTGCAGGATCTCGTCAGGGATCGCGATGACTTCATGTCATCTACGCGCAAGACTTTCATGCTGTCCCATTCCTCCTTTATTGCATATTTGGAGTCTCATGGCCTGACAGAATGGGAAATAGGATGTTGTTGTTTGTATTGTATCGGATTCAACGGATCCGAAGTTTCTGATTTCTTGGAACGTAAGGCCATCTACAATGTGAACAGTACAATTCGTAGCAAGCTTGGCATACCCAAAAGGCAGATGAAAATAGATTTCTTTCTTAAGCAGAAGATGCGTGAGCTTGACTGATTTCAATCTTGCATAAGATAACTTGTCAATTCGGATAAGAAAAGACTCTTGCCTTTGTCAATGATGATTTGTCATGACTGAAGGTATGAGTGATTCGTTAATTTGTATGCATGACATGACAACTATTTTATGACTTACGATTTTTGCTGGCTTATAAAAATGTGATGTCGAAACAGACTATTTGTCATTATCCTGTGCTTGTGAATAAAAATCGTTAAAAAGTGGCACTTTACAACCTCACCTGCCATTGTAAAGTATCATTGGTTTCAGGTTCGTGATAATCAATGATTTATGACTGAAAATACAAATATGTCATTTGAACTCTTTTTTTCTTGGTGGGGGAGGGAGTGGCTGATAGTCAATGGTTTAATTTGTTGCGGAAAGTGAGAATAAAAATTTGGAGATGAAATGATGCTTGCCATACTTTTGTACAATAAAAATTCAGTGGGAATGAAAAAGATTTTGTTTTTATTATTGTGGCTGCTGACTACAGGCTGCAACAAACAGCCTTTAGTTACGATGGAACAGAGGGAGGCTTATTATTCGATCAAAGGCACATATCGCATAGAGTCAATTTTATGGGATGGCTTACCTCTGGATCTTGATAATGACGGTAAGTCTTCTGTAGACTTATATGACGAACTTAAGGGCTTTGCTCTTGTTGACATCGGTAATGAGGCTGCTGCCACCGTCCATTCCAATAGCCTTGGGTTTCCAGGTGGAGTTTTTGACGGCAATGTAAGCATCGCGCTACCGTTCCAGGGGGTTGAACGCAGTTATTCCCCGGCAGGAGGAATTTATTGCGCTCCGGATGGTCTCCGTTGGGCCGTATCTCTGATGTTCGTGATAGAACGGGACGGTACGGTGTTGTTTGATGATGTCAGTAACCTCGGCCTCTGTGATGATGATTATAGGCTTGACGTGTCATATGTCAGGGATATCAAACTGAAAAAAACAGGTGCTGGTCGTCTGCAGCTAAGCACGGACTGGCTTTTCTATGACTATGCCACCTCGTCAGTTGTCACGGGTATTGTTACGGTTTCTTATGTAAGGACGGGGCAGGATACATTCATTATATAGCAGGACACATTAGTGTCCACTAAAAAATCATAAGAGTTCTTTGAAATTATTGAAATTCAAT
>CAMWUW010000065.1 GCA_947177525.1 uncultured Bacteroidales bacterium
ATTATGCCGAGGCGCAAGCGTATATATGTCCGTCAGGACAAATATAGCAAAAAGCCGAGAGCAAACGTCAAGCTTGCTTGTAAGTTTGCCGAGGCGCAGGCGTATATATGTCCGTCAGGACAAATATGAAATTTTCCATGAAACAGAAAAAATCCTAACTTTGCAAAAAATGGGGGCCCGGTTTTTGTACGCACTGGACCGTTTTTTAAATTTTAATTCTTAACACCTGTTATTGCACATGATTGCCACACTGATTATTCTTCTTATATCAGCCGCCTTGTTCGTAAGCGGAAAAGTTCGTTCAGACTTAGTTGCATTATGCGCCCTCCTCGCACTTCTCCTGTGCCAGGTACTCACTCCTGAGGAAGCACTGTCAGGTTTCTCAAATTCAGTCGTAATAATGATGACCGGACTCTTCGTAGTAGGAGGAGCAATATTCCAGACCGGGCTTGCAAAGATGATCAGCAGCAAAATAATGACACTGGCCGGTACAAGCCAGACCAGACTCTTTCTGCTGGTAATGCTTGCAACAGGAATCATAGGAGCATTTGTAAGCAATACCGGAACTGTCGCCCTGATGCTTCCGATTGTAGTGAGCATGGCAGCCAATGCTGGAACATCCCCGAGGAGACTTCTTATGCCACTTGCCTTTGCAAGCAGCATGGGCGGAATGATGACACTTATAGGTACTCCGCCCAACCTCATCATACAGGATACTCTGACAAGTGCCGGATACGAGCCTCTGTCATTCTTTTCTTTCCTTCCTGTCGGACTGATTACCATCACGGTAGGCATTGTCGTACTGATGCCCCTAACCAAGATTTTCCTGACACCGAAAGAAAAATCACGCGAGGACAGGAAAACATCCAAATCCCTGAATGAGCTGGTCCAGGAATACGGGATAAGCAACAATCTTTTCCGGGTCCATATAAAAGATGAAGATTCTCCGGCAGCAGGCAAGACGGTGGTAGACCTTGACATACGGCGCAAATACGGCATCAACGTACTTGAACTGAGAAGAAGCGCCGGTCACAACAGGTTCGTAAGGACAGTCAGCCAGCAACTGGCATCCCCAGACCTTGTGCTTCAGCACGGTGATGTCCTCTATCTTTCAGGAGAACCTGAGATGATAGATAAATTTGCAGAAGATTATTCGCTTCGCCTCCTGGACAACAGGACAGACGAAATCGTACACGGAAATTCTTCCGGTGCATCAATGGACTTCTATGACATAGGCGTGGCCGAAATTCTCATAATGCCGTCATCCTCAATGATAAACAGAACTGTAACTGATGCCGGTTTCAGAAGCAAGTTCGGCGTGAATGTGCTTGGAATCCGCAGAAAACAGGATTATCTGCTGCATGATCTCGGAGAAGAAAAAATCCACAGTTCCGACGTCCTGCTCGTGCAGGGCCAATGGAAGGACATTGCCCGCCTGAGGAAAGAGTCAAGCAATTGGGTGGTCATAGGAGAGCCTCTCAAGGAAGCTGCAAAAGTAACACTGGACCACAAGGCTCCGATTGCAGCCGCCATCATGATTGCAATGATACTCATGATGGTTGTGGACAGCATTCCGGTAGCTCCCGTGACGGCTGTTCTGCTCGCTGCCGTAATGATGATAATCACAGGATGCATCCGCAATGTCGAGGCAGCCTACAAGACAATAAACTGGGAGACAATAGTCTTGTTTGCCGCCATGCTCCCGATGTCTCTGGCCCTGGAAAAGACAGGGGTTTCAGAAATCCTGGCAAACACCATTGTGGAAGGACTCGGAGGAAGCGGCCCGAGACTTCTTCTTGCAGGAGTATATTTCGCGACCTCAATCATGACAATATTCATAAGCAACACTGTAACCGCAGTGCTTATGGCACCGATAGCCCTTCAGTGTGCACTGCAGGTCGGGGTCAGTCCGGTACCGTTCCTGTTTGCAGTCACAGTCGGGGCAAGCATGTGCTTCGCTTCGCCATTCTCAACTCCGCCAAATGCCCTTGTAATGCCGGCCGGACAATACACCTTCATGGACTACATAAAAGTGGGACTTCCTTTGCAGATAATAATGGGAATTGTAATGATATTCGCACTTCCTCTGCTCTTCCCTTTCTGACACAACTGAATCTAAACACCTAACTGACCAAAACATGGGACTTATAGAACACACCGTCAGGCAGATAAGGACAATAGTGGACCTGAACGGACACATGGACACAGAAAGTGCGGAAAAGGCAATCCGCAGCAACATATATTTCAGAGGACCGAATGCATGGATCCTTGCGGTGGCCATAATCATAGCCTCCGTAGGACTCAACGTGAACTCGATTCCGGTCATAATAGGAGCCATGCTCATCTCTCCTCTGATGGGTCCGATATTCGGAATCGGTCTTGCCCTCGGCACCAATGACGTGTCCCTGCTCAAAGCAGCAGCAAAAAATCTGCTGATAATGGTCTGCATAAGCCTTGTGGTATCCTTGGTTTATTTTCTCATTACCCCTCTAAGCCTGACGAATCCGACCGAGCTGCTCGCCAGGACAAATCCTACTATATTCGATGTCATCATAGCACTTTTCGGAGGATTTGCAGGGATTTTTGAACAGTGCCGAAAAGAAAAGGGCACAGTGTTCTCCGGAGTTGCCATTGCCACGGCCCTCATGCCTCCGCTCTGCACAGCAGGATATGGCCTGGCCAGCGGAAATCTGCCACATTTCCTCGGAGCGATATATCTTTTTGTGATAAACTGCCTGTTCATCACATTGGCCACATACATTCTTGTAAAATATCTTGGATTCCATCAGACCGAATTCCAGAATGAGAAGCTGAAGAGAAGAACCAAAAGCTTCATTTCCCTTCTGATTATAATATTCATAATTCCGAGCGTTTGGTCTGCAGTAATGCTGGTAAAGCATAACAATTTTGAAGAAAAGGCTACAGAGTTCGTAGAAAGCCATAAAAGCATAGGCAAAAGTTTCATTTACGATTATACGTTCAGCCATAGCAACGGCTCCAAAATCGAGATATTCATGACCGGAGAGCCGCTTGGGGAAACTGACAGAAACAATTTGTATGAAGCGGCCAAAGAATATGGCCTTGAAGCGAATAACATAATCATAAACGAGCACACCACGGAACGCCAGGGAAGCGACACGGAAGTCATCAAAAGCCTTTATGACAAGATGGATGCTGAAATTGCCAAAAGGGATGAGCGGATCCGTCTCCTTGAAGAGGAGCTGCGCAAAGTCAAAGGTGATGAAATCCCTTATGTCCAGATAGCCAAGGAAATCATAAGCACGAATCCGTCCATTAGCGACATTAGAATCACTTCCGGTGCCTCTGTTCCTTCAGGAAGCACTTCTGCGGAACAATGCGTGCTTGTTGTCGCCGACAGCCGGGAAGAATTGCCGGAAGAGCAGCGCATAAGACTGACGCAGTGGCTTAAGATAAGGCTTAATACAGAGAATCTGATGCTCATGGTCAGAATGAAGCCAGAAGAAAAAGCAGAACAGCCGGCGGAATGAATCCTAAGTTTATATCGGTAAATATCGGCAAAGCCCTGCTGATCAATGCATTGTTCATGTTCGCATCAGCAGGGGCGGCCATGGTATATAATTTTGACTCAGGCTTCACTCCCCTGCTTATCAGCGGCATAGTGACAGTAATAGCAGGAGCATTCCCCTTTATTTTCGTCACGTCAGCACAACGGAGTTCTCTACAGGACATGTTTATGACCATAGTCCTGTCCTGGCTGCTTTCGTTTGTATTCGGCATGCTCCCATACGTGCTGTGGGGCGGCGAATTCACTTTGGTAAATGCATGGTTCGAAAGCGTATCAGGATATACTACCACAGGTTCAACCATACTTACCGATATAGAGGCTCTGCCGAAGAGCCTGCTTCTGTGGAGGTCATCAACACACTTCATCGGCGGCCTCGGGGTAATTGTATTCCTTCTTCTTGTAATGCCAGATTCGAGTCCTCTGAAACTCAAGCTGTCCAACATAGAATTATCATCAATTTCCAAGGACGGGTACAGGTACAAGGCCGGCAAGACCGTGACCGTCATAACTACGGTATACCTTTGTCTCGCCATTGCCCTGACAATCTGCCTCAGACTTGAAGGCATGTCATTTTTTGATGCGGTAAACCATTCATTCAGCACAGTGTCCACAGGAGGATTCAGCACGAAGAACAACTCCATAATGCATTTCAACTCCATACCCATACAGTTGACAATAATGTTTTTCATGACCTTGTCGGCCATGCATTTCGGAGTCATCTATGCTGTTTTCGCGACAAGGTCCCCAAAGCCCCTGAGACAGCCCGTAACAAGATACTATCTATGTGTAATCGCGGCATTGTCACTTTTACTTATGCTTGTCCTCAGACTGGAGGGCGGCTACGAATCCTGGGGAAAGGCATTGCTTGATTCATCCTTCCAGGCCATCAGTTTCCTCACGACCACGGGATTCGGCCAGAGCGACAATGCCTCATGGCCTCTGCTTGCCAATGCAATCCTGCTTTTTGCAGCCTTCCACTGCGGATGCTCAGGTTCCACGACAGGAGGAGTAAAGGCGGACCGCATATATATATCGCTTAAAGCAATATCCTCGGAATTCAAAAGGCGCCTGCATCCTTCTTCCGTATTCAAGACCAAAGTCGGCCAGTCATTCATTTCCGATGACGGAGTCTCGGCCGTATTCATGTATATAGTCCTTTATATATTCGTGCACATGGTCTCCTTTATGGCAGTGCTTCTGTGCGGTGCAGACATATCAGACGCATATTCAGGGACTCTCGCTTCCCTGGGCAACGTAGGTCCCGGCATAGGAAGCTTAGGGACAATGGGCAATTATTCCGCCATGCCTGCTGCCGCAAAAATAATATTCAGCATAGACATGTTCCTCGGCCGAATCGAGATTTTCCCTTTCCTTGCCGTTGTTTCAATGATTTTCGACAGACAGAAATAGCATCCGACAGCTGCTTGGTTCTGCATATCGGCCAAGCTATACCGGAAACAGCATATTGAACAAAGGAATGACAAGTGCCGTCATAAGTCCCATCAAAGCTATTGCAAGGCCGCTCACGGCTCCCTCGACAGCACCGGTCTCAATAGCTCTTGATGTTCCCAACCCATGTGCAGAACATCCAAGCGCAAGACCTCTTGACACAGGATTCCCGATTCTGAACAAACGCAGAAAAAGAGGACCGAAAACCGCACCTATAAACCCGCAAAGGACAACAGACACGGCAGTCAGCGAAACATTGCCTCCAAGTGATGCGGCGAGGTCCATCGCAATCGGAGTAGTCACGGATTTGGGTTCAAGCGACCTCACAAAAATCTCGTCCAGTCCGAAGAAGCGGCATAGCAGCCATACGCTTCCGACTCCGGTCACACTTCCGGAAAATACGGACACGAAAATCGGGACGGCATTCTTTTTTATTGTTTCCACATGGTCGTAAAGCAGAAGTCCGAGGGCAACCACGCTCGGCCCGAGCATAAATTCTATAATCCTGTTGGCTTCCATATAGAAACTGCAGGGCACACCTGTAAAATAAAGGACGGCAACTATTGTGGGGATGCATATAAGAAAAGGATGGAGCAAAGACATTCCGGACTTGTCCTTTATATATGTTCCGAGCAGATACGCCCCGATTGTAAGCGCCAGCATCACCGGCACATTTAAGAAAAACTCATTTGCCATGACGCCTCCTGTTCTGGATTTTCATAAGTCCGCTCTGCACACCTCCGGTTGTCAGGAGGACAAGAAGCGTAGAAATGAGGATTACGCCGATCCATCCGAAAAAGCAGCCGCTGATCAGTCCCCACTGCTCCATAATGCCGATAGAGGCAGGAACAAAAAACAGAGACATATTCTTTGTAAGGAAATCGGCTACCGGGCGCACATCATCGGCCTTTACAATATTTGCAGCAAGGGCTGCGAAAAGAAGAACCATGCCGCAAACGCTGCCGGGCACAAAATTGCCGATTGCAAAAGAGACGGCGCAGCCTAATGCAAGAAAGCCGACAATAATAAAAATCCCCTTTAAATACATAAAACACGATTTTTTAAACGGAGGGCAAAAGTACACAAATAATTCCATATATTTGCAATCGCAAATTGCGATAAGAATAAAGATTCATTATCGTTTTTACCGATAGCTGATGTAGAAACAAACAATAGCCAGTACTTTCCGAGGCCCGTACATTGCTCTACCTTTGCAGCGGAAACAAAAATGAAAATGCCATGAAAGCTTTAATCATCATCGCAGTGTGCATTGCATGTGCTTTCGCTTTGCACATAACAGAGAAATTCTACAACATGAAACAGAGGAAAATACGTATACCTATAGAAGACGAAGAGAATCTTCGCGAGGCATTGCGCAGATACAGGGATCTTGACGAGTAACATTTCCTGCCTGCCAAACAGATAAGCATTATATGGAACTGAGACAGCTTAAATATTTCGTAAAGACTGCAGAAACCCTCAATTTCTCGGAGGCTGCAAAATCATTGTTCGTGACCCAGAGCACTCTGTCACAGCAGATAAGGCAGCTTGAGCAGGAACTGGACACGGCACTTTTTGTCAGAGACAGCCACAGCGTCGTGCTGACAGAAAGCGGTTCGCAGCTTCTTCCCTACGCAAAACAGACTCTGCAGAGCGCCGTAGCCTGTTTTGACCGCATACGGGATCTCAAGGAAATGTTGTCCGGTTCACTTAACATCGGGATTACATATTCATTTGCCCCGATTCTGACGGAGACCGTACTTGAATTCATGAAAGTACACCAGAACGTCAAGCTGAACATCTGCTACAAGACAATGGAGGAGCTTCTTGAAATGCTCAGGAAGAGGGAGCTGGATTTTGTACTGGCATTCAAACCCTCTGCCCCGCATGAAGAAATCGAGTCCCACATATTGTTTGACAACAACTTGTCTGTCATAGTCAATACCAACCATCCGCTCGCAGAGAAAGACTGCGTAACGCTGGCTGACATTCTGCCGCACGGCATCGCCCTGCCGGCAAAAGGCCTACAGGCAAGAAATGCATTCGATTCCCTGTTTCCGGATGCGGCAAAGTCCATGAATGTCAAAGTGGAACTCAATGAAGTGAACGTGCTGCTGGACATCGTGCACGGAAGTCCCCTTCTGACAATACTTTCTGCTGCAACCATACACCAGTTTCCCGGACTGAAGGCAATTCCGATAGAAGTGCCGAGAAACACGATGGAAGGTTGCGTGCATACCTTGCGCAAATCATACCGCAAACGTGCAGCAGAAGAGTTCATAATGATGCTCAGCGAATCCGTAGCTGTCAGAAAAAGGGCTAATTACTGGCTTAAATAATGGAATTCATAAACAGTCTATTCGAAGGTGTGGAAGGCTCCTGGAGCGGCGGCATTGCCCACATCATGATAATCATATCGGTAGTGATAGCCCTCGGCAAGATACTTGGGAACTGCAAAATTTTCGGCATCTCCTTCGGTGTCACATGGGTGCTTTTTGTCGGAATCGTATTCGGACATTTCGGACTTACCATCAATCAGAATCTATTGCACTTCCTGAAGGAGTTCGGCCTCATCCTCTTTGTATATTCCATAGGCTTGCAGGTGGGACCGGGCTTCTTTTCAAGCTTCAAATCCGGAGGCCTTCCGCTCAACGTGCTTGCAATTACAGTTGTTCTTGCAGGTGCAGGTACGGCATTGGCAATAAAAGGCATGACAGGAACCCCCATCACTGCCATCACCGGAATCATGTCGGGAGCAGTGACAAATACTCCCGGCCTTGGAGCAGCCCAGCAGGCCTACTTTGACACAACAGGCACATCTGCGCCGGACATCGCCCTGGGCTATGCCGTTGCCTACCCGCTCGGTGTAATCGGATGCATAATGACATTCATACTGATAAAAAAGACTCTGTACAGAACATCACCGGTGCAATCACAGCAGAATGCAACCGTTTCTGCAGACAAGGTCTTGTATGAAGCTGAAGCCGACAATTCAAAGAAAAACTATATTTCACGCAAAATACTCATTTCAAAGTCCAAACTCAACGGAATGACTTTGGAAAAGCTTGATTTTCCCGAGCATCTCGGAGCGACAGTAGTGCGGATCAACCGCTCAGGTGTCGAACTTGCAGCGACTCCCCACACGAGACTCAGCTACGGTGACCTGGTCACTGTGGTGGGAAGCGAGAAATCAGTGGCTGCCGTGGAAAAGGTACTCGGAAACTCTCTCAAACGCCTTGACTATCCGAACCTCATTCCGATTTTTGTCGGGATTGCAATCGGATGCATAATAGGAAGCATTCCTATCGCCTTTCCGGGAATACCCCAGCCGGTAAAGCTCGGACTTGCAGGAGGCCCGCTCATCGTGTCGATTCTGATCAGCCATTTCGGCCCAAGATTCAAGGTGATAACCTACACGACTTCCAGTGCCAATCTCATGCTGCGCGAAATAGGAATAGCCCTTTTCCTGGCCTGCGTCGGTCTTGAAGCCGGTGACGGTTTTGTGGAGACCATTGTGCACGGAGGCGGATTGAAATGGATTCTTTACGGTGCACTCATAACAATTATTCCGCTTATAATCGGCGGCATCCTCGGAAGATATGTGTTCCGGATCGGCTACAATACTCTTATAGGTGTACTTGCCGGTTCATGTACAAATCCGCCGGCCCTGGCATTCGCCTGCGAATGCGACAGATCTACAGAAGCGGCATCAGTAGGATACGCCACTGTATACCCTCTGACGATGTTTCTGCGTGTGCTTGCAGCCCAATTGCTGATTCTGCTCTTCATTTAGGGACATCACAATTCATCCAAAATAAAAGGACGGCCAAGATTTTAATGGCCGTCCTCTTATTGTCTTCACTCCCGACAGGGACATATTGCAAAAATTCCGTTCTCAGGGAGACATCTTGACTTTTTCAGCCATACAACCCGACTGCATAATCCGCTGCAAATCAGTCATTTCCTGATAATAGCTGCCCCCAAAACGGGGCAGCTATTATCAGGAATCAGCTAAGGATCAATAACTTACGAACAATGTTCTTTGTTGCGCCACAAAAAAAGGACAAACAAAACAGAGGCAGAAGCGACTGCAATGCAATTTGCCGGCAAACTGCCAAACCCGAGTCCCTCAGGGGCCTGAATTATATAGGATACGACAACTGATGTCATGAAGACAGCAGGCAAAAGAGTTATCCAGTAGTTCTTCTTTGAATTAGCCAGACAAACGGAAGATGTCCAAAGGAAAATTGTTGCGAGAGTCTGGTTTGACCATGCAAAATATCTCCACAGCACGTCAAAATTCACCATAGTCAAGACTATGCACACGGCAAACAGAGGGACAGCCACAGCAAACCGTTGAACGAGCTTGGCCTGCGGGATTCCGAAGGCATCGGATATTGTCAGTCTCGCGCTTCGGAAGGCAGTGTCACCGCTGGTTATGGGACAGGCCACGACTCCAAGCACAGCAAGAACAGACCCGAAAGTTCCGAGAAGTCCCTTTGACATTCTGTTTACCACAGTGGCAGGTCCACCGTCTGCAACAGCCTCACCAATTGATACAGTGTCTCCGAAAAATGCAATTGCTGCGGCACACCATATAAGCGCCACAATACCCTCCACGACCATTGCTCCGAAAAAGACTCTGCGGCATTCTCCCTCCTTCCTGACACATCGCGCCATCATCGGAGACTGCGTCGCATGGAATCCGCTGATTGCCCCGCAGGCCACTGTCACAAACAGAAACGGGAAAATGTCAAGTCCCTGTGGATGCAGATTGCTGAGAGTCAGCTCCGTCAGATGCATTTTCCCTGTAAGTTCTCCGACAGATATGGCTCCGGTAATGCCTATGGCCATAATGAGGAGAGCAGCTCCGAAAAGAGGATAAATACGTCCGATGACCTTGTCTATCGGAAGTACTGTCGCCACCACATAATATACAATGATTATTCCGGTCCACCAAAGCGAGGACACATCCGTCATGTTAGACAGCAGTGCGGCAGGAGAACTGACGAATACAGTCCCGACAAGCACAAGCAGAATTACAGAAAATACGCGCATGACCGTGCGCATATTTTTTCCAAGATACTTCCCTACTATCTCGGATACGGATATTCCGTCGTGCTTCATTGACAGCACTCCGGACATATAATCATGCACTGCACCGGCAAAGACAGTACCGAAGGTAATCCACAGAAAGGCTACCGGGCCGAACATTGCGCCAAGTATGGCGCCGAATACAGGTCCTGTGCCGGCAATATTCAGAAATTGTATCAGAAATGCCTTATACCATGGCATGGGCACATAGTCAATCCCGTCAGCAAGCCTTTCCGAAGGGGCCGGTACAGAATCATCGACACCGACGGTTTTCTGCACATAGGCCCCATAAAGGAAATAGCCAGCAATCAGGAATGCCAGGCATCCAAGAAATGTTATCATAAGAAAGGATTACTTCCCTATTTCTCCAGACGTGCCTGCAGAGCCTTGGCCTGCTCTTCATAGCCCGGTTTTCCCAAAAGCGCAAACATGTTCTTCTTGTAAGCCTCAACACCAGGCTGGTTGAACGGATTGACACCGAGAACATAGGCACTTATACCGCACGCCTTTTCAAAGAAATAGAAAAGAGCACCGAGGTTATATTCATTGATGCGCTCGACAGATACAGAAAGCTGGGGAACTCCGCCATCAATATGTGCAAGCTTCGTCCCAAGCTCAGCCATGGCGTTGCATTCTTCTATATGCTTGCCTGTAAGGAAATTAAGTCCGTCAAGATTCTGAGGGTCATTTGCGATTGTCATGCTGCGGTTGCTGTTCTCAACGGTAACCACGGTCTCCATAATATGGCGCTCGCCGTCCTGGATATACTGTCCCATAGAATGAAGGTCAGTGGTGAAGCTGACAGAAGCCGGGAATATGCCCTTGCCGTCCTTGCCCTCAGACTCACCGTAAAGCTGCTTCCACCATTCTCCGAGGTACTGGAGCTTAGGATTGTAAGAGACCAGTATCTCGATTTTTTTGCCATTGTCATACAAGAGATTGCGCATTGCGGCATACTGTACGGCAGGATTGCATCCGCATCTCTCCGCACATGCGGCCTCCATCTCAGCCGCTCCCTTGAGCATCTGCCTTATGTCAAATCCGGCAAGAACTATAGGCAGAATTCCGACAGGAGTAAGCACGGAAAAACGTCCTCCGACATTGTCCTCAATCACAAATGTCCTGTAGCCTTCCTGTGTGGCAAGGGACTTGAGCGCTCCCCTGTGTGCATCCGTAACGGCAACAATGCGCTCAGCAGCCTCCTTGACACCGTATGTCTGTTCGATATACTGCTTGATAAGACGGAATGCAACAGCAGGCTCTGTAGTAGTACCTGACTTGGATATGACCACAGCTGCAACATTCCTCTCTTTCATGAGGTCCATCAGCTCGCTGATATATTCCTCGGAAAGATTATGTCCTGCAAAAACAATCTGAGGTGCAGCTTTCTCTCCTTTAAGACTATTTGCAAAAGAATGGGAAAGCGCCTCGATTGCACACTTTGCACCGAGGTATGAGCCACCTATGCCGATGACCACAACAAGATCAACACCCTTGTCCTTCCAGCAATCCCTGACAAGTTCGCATTCCTCAATAAGTGACTCCGGAGTTGCGGTCGGCAAATGCTTCCATCCAAGAAAGTCATTTCCGGCACCGGTCTCCGACTCAAGCACATCCAAGGCAGACAATGCCTTTTCCACATACTCCTTATAAGCCTCATCTTTTACAAAGGAGCCGCAGCCCCCCAAATTTACTTTTACCATAACTGTATCATTAATTTATCAATATTCAAACAATCTGCAGGAACTCTCCCACAAGTCGGCAAAGATAACTTTTTTCTGCAGAAGAACATATATAATGAACCTTTATTTTTCAGCTATTTAACTTCAATGATTTCATCCCACAAAGTAGAATATCTCCTGGAACGGTAATCGCAGCGCATTATCTCCCCGCTCTCCACAGAACGCTGGGCGGCAAGATGCAGAAGAGGACGTCCGGAAGTCCGGCAAGACCGGTTAACTGCATCCATAACTTTCGACAGGCGGTCATTCTTGTCACGCAGTCCGGCATCAAAACCGAACATTGCCGGCTGCACTGCATCAGAAGCGACGATGTTACCGACAATGACCCCGGCCCTCTTATAACCATATCCGGGACGCCATATCATGCGGAAGCCGCTCAGTGCCGCCCCGACAATTTCAGCCGAGCTGCTTGCAGGGACATCCAGCCTGACGGTCACATACGGACTATATTGGGCAAGGTCACAGCGGAATCTGTTTGTCTGCATAAAAACCGTCACATCGCATGCCGCAGAATGTTCTTCACGAAGCTTACGCGCACACCTTGCCGCAAAATCGGACACACGCCTGGACAGTTCGCCCTCATCTTCTATCATCTCTGCAAACGAACGGGACGTACATATAGATTTTCTCCTTTCCGACTTCTCTGCTTCAATGCACACCCTCCCGTGAAGCTCTTCCCAGGTACGGACACCATGAACACCAAGTTTCCCGCTGACCCAGCCACGCGGGCGTCCGGCAAAATCCAATGCCGTAGAGATCCCCCAACCGGACATTTGCGGAGCGAGTCTGCGCCCGATTCCCCAGACGTCTTCTATAGGAGTCAGTTCCAATGCCCTGAGCCTCTTTTCCTCTGTGTCCATCATGCATACGCCGCCATATCCTTTATGTATTTTAGCAAAACGTCCGGCGACCTTTGCAAGCGTTTTGGTAGGTGCAACCCCTATGCTTACAGGAATCCCTACCCATTTGCGGACTTTTTCCAAGACTGTACGGCACAAAGAGTACACAGCCTCTTCATTCATCCCGTCAAGACGGAGATAAGCCTCATCAACGGAATAGACCTCGATTCTCGGGACAGCATCAGCCAAGATGGACATGACCCTGCCCGACATATCTCTGTAAAGTTCGATATTTGAAGAACATACGGTCAATGTTCCGCTGTCCGCAAGATGACGTATCTTATAGAAAGGTGTGCACATTTTTATGCCGAGCGCCTTGCTTTCATTGCTTCTTGAGACGACACATCCGTCATTGTTTGAGAGCACGACAACAGGACGGCCCTCCAGTTCCGGCCGGAAGACTCTTTCACAAGAAACAAAAAAATTGTTGCAGTCCACAAGCGCAAACATCATCTTACTTTTTTAATCACGTATGTAACAATGCCCCACAGGGTGAAATCCGCGTCCTCAGCAATCTCAGTTCCCGGGCAGTCAGGATTTGCAGTAAGCAGGCGCAAGCCATCTTCAGTACGCTCCACACGTCTCAGCATGAATTCACCGTCAAGAAAACACACTGCAAGATCACCGTCACGGGCATCCAACGACTTGTCAATGACAAGCACATCTCCCTTTGCCACTCCGGCATCAGACATTGAATTCCCCGTCACTCTGCCATAAAATGTTGCAGCAGGATGCACAACAAGTTCTTTGTTCAAATCTATAATCTCCGCAACGCTGTTTTTCTCATCTGTCCACATAGTCCCGCATCATTAAAATCATTTTGCAATGCAGCCTCAGGCAGCTCCTGAAAGAGGAGTCCGGCCATGGCAGGCAACCATCCACTGCTTTTATGCAAATTTAATCAAAATGCAAGAATTGCAACATCAGCAATGAGAGGCAGAAAAGAGTCGCTATGGTCCGGATATTGATATTACTGTCTCACCCTGTCTGAGGAACAGCTCTTGAACAGGACTTAAATTGGTTAATATGAAAACGCAATTGAGGGTGAATAGCAATTGCGCCACTGGAAAGCTTGCTTGACATTGTTTTTCAGATTCCGAACTTCACCATGGGGGTCCTCCCTTTGCCTTTGGCCACTGTTCATAGGCAAAGCAGAGGCCCCCTTTATTATGTAGGCAAAGGGGCTGAATAAAAAATATTATTCAAGCCTCTTTTTCTTGTTTTTCGGTGATATCAACCACGACTTCATGTCCGAATATTAAATCCTAAGAGGGTTATTATGACTTTTTAATCACCCTCCGCTTAAATCCAGCCCACAAAAAAAGCATTAAGACAGCTGAGCACGAGTTTACGAACCAAATACTTCTTCGTTGCTGATTTTCAACACAATAGTAAAAAACTGATATAAAAGCATCCCAAGCCGGAACAAAAAATTTCTTATTTTTCTCAAAAAAAATGCAGAAAAAATTTGGAGATATGATTTTTTTGCGTACCTTTGCATCCGCGTTCGAGAAAAACGCACAATAAGTCTGAACAATTGGTGCGGTAGTTCAGCTGGTTAGAATACCGGCCTGTCACGCCGGGGGTCGCGGGTTCGAGTCCCGTCCGCACCGCAAAAGAGTTCTTATTTTTCGCTGAAGTTCTGTCTTCCATGCCAAAAGCAGGAGGAATCAGACAAGGAAAAAAGACACGGGAGCATAGCTCAGTTGGTTCAGAGCGTCTGCCTTACAAGCAGAGGGTCGGG